>VXPN01000138.1 GCA_009839535.1 Boseongicola sp. SB0662_bin_57
TGGGCCTGTGTCACGCACCGGAGGTGCGTTGTGCGGTCTGCGTGCGATGGTGATACGTCCCTTTGTTGTTCCTACAGGTGCACGAAATTATGCCCGGACTTGAGAGGATTCAACCGGATTTGCAAGACAAAACGGAGGACGCGACTGCAGTTTCCTGCCGCCCTGTTGCAAGTCTTCGCGCCTGCCTGGAGAGGCGGTCCGGCCGCCGGTTCCCGAGCGAGGCCCGATGCGCCGACGGAACGGGTCCGATTCAGCCATCAGATGCCGTCGCCGACAAACGCCTTCTCGACAACGTAGTGCTTCGGATCGCTATTTGCACCCTCTTCAAGCCCGAATCCCTCCAGAACGGCCTTCATGTCCTTGATGAATTCAAACGACCCGCAGACCATGCCGCGATCCTTGTCGGGACTGATGCCGTCCATGGCAAGGTCGGTGAACGCCTTGCCCGTCATGATGTTGTCGGTGATCCTCCCCATTGTCGCGCTGCGCTCACGCGTGGTCGAAGGGTAGTATCTCAGCCTGTCCGCAAAGCCCTCGCCGATGAGCTCGGCCAGCAGACCGTCGGCACGGATGCTTTCGACCAGCTTGCGGCCATAGTCCAGTTCCGCCACGTCGCGGCATGTGTGCATCAGGATGACTTCGCCGAAGCGTTCGTAGGTTTCCGGATCCCGCACCAGCGAGGCGAAGGGCGCGATGCCGGTTCCGGTCGCAAAGAGCCAGAGGCGGCTTCCAGGAAGCAGCGCGTCCAGCACCAGCGTTCCTACGGGCTTGGTGCGAAGAATGATCTGCTCTCCCTCCCGGACATGCTGCAGGCGTGAGGTCAGCGGGCCGTCCGGAACCTTGATCGAGTAGAATTCCAGTTCGTCGTCCCAGGCAGGAGAGGCAATGGAATAGGCGCGGAGAAGAGGTTTGCCGTTGTCCCCAATGAGTCCGAGCATCACGAACTCGCCCGAACGAAACCGCAGGGATGCCGGCCGTGTCACGCGGAAGGAGAACAGCCGGTCTGTCCAGTGCCGGACATGTGTCACGGTCTGGGCATCAGGCAGCGTTACCGTCTTGGCATTCACAGTGGTCACTGGCATCTGGTCTGTCATGTCTTTTGCGCCGTTTGCATCGGCGTCCCTTCCTAGAGATTGTGCTTGGTGGAGTAAACGGCCTTATGCGCGCAGCAGGGCCTGATAGTCATGGGATTGCCAATTGGCCCGCCGCAACCATTGTTCCTCTGGCTGGCGGGCGGCGAGCTCGTCATCGATCTCGACCTCGTCGAAACCGGCGCGGCGGGCCATCGCGTACTGGTCGGCAATCACGTGGCCGGCGGCACGAATGCGGCCGCTGTATCCCATGAGGCGCAGGACGCGGGCAATGGTGAAGCCGCGTCCGTCGGCGAATTCCGGGAAATTCACGCGGATCAGGTCAATGGCCTTCAGGCGGTCGCTCAGCGTTGTCGGATCAGCGTCAGATGCAAGCTCCACGGCAAGGCCGGTCTGGCCAACCGGAAGCTGGTCGGGCGACCGAAAGTTCCAGGCCCGTTCCTCCGTGTGAAATCCGCTGTCAGTTACGAGAATCGTCATGCGGGTTCCCCTTCCCAAGTCTTGCGGACCAGCCGGCCCTCCACGAAGTGAATTCCGCACTCGTCCTTGTCCCGCCCTCGCCAGCGCCCTGCACGCTGGTCCTCTCCTGGTGCGACGCGCGTCGTGCAGGGCAGGCATCCAATTGACGGAAAGCCCCTTGCGACGAGCGGATGCCGTGGCAGGCGGTTGTTGCCGATGTAGTCCTGCACATCGGAAGCCGACCAATGCGCGAGCGGGTTGACCTTGATCCGTGTGCCGTTGTTGGCCTCAAAGAAATCCAGCGCTGCCCGCCGCCCGCCGTGGTACCGCTTGCGCCCGGTCACCCACGTGTCGAATCCGGCCAATGCGCCTTCCAGCGGCCCGGTCTTCCGCAATTGGCAGCAGGCATCCGGATCGCGCCTGTGCAGGTCGTTGCCAGGATCGTGCAGGAACACGGGGTCACGATCCGGCCGGATCACGCGAACATCGGTGAGCCTGAGGCGCCGGGCGACCTCGCGCTGGTATTCCAGCGTTTCCGGAAACAGCATTTCCGTGTCAAGGAAGAGGACGGGGGTTGTCCGGTCGATGACACTGGCCATGTGCAGGAGCACGATCGCCTCGGCGCCGAACGACGAGACAAGGGCTGCGCTGCCCATCTCGGGGTCGTGAAGGGCATGCGCCAGAACTTCCGCCGCCGCATGATGCGCGAATCGGCGATTCAGTTCAGCCGCGCGTTCGGCGGGCGGGGCGAGGGGGGCTTCAAGCGGCATTGGCGTCCACCCGTTCCGGATACAGGGCCGCCTTGAACGGCCCGATTCCCAGCCGCCGGTACGTTTGAAGGAAGCTCTCCTTCCTGCCGTTGCGGAGATCGAGATAGGCGTGGACCAGCCGTTCGATGGCGGGCACGATCTCTTCCGCCGAGAAACCGGGTCCGGCACGTTCGCCGATCGCCGCCGTTTCAGTCCCGTCGCCGCCGAGCGTGACCTGGTAGTTCTCCACGCCGGCCCGGTCGAGGCCAAGAATCCCGATGTGTCCGACGTGATGGTGTCCGCAGGCGTTTATGCAGCCCGAAATCTTGATCTTCAGTTCGCCGATTCCGTGTTCGAGCTTCAACGCGTCGAATCGTTGCGCAATCTCCTGTGCGATCGGAATCGAGCGCGCTGTCGCCAGGGCACAATAGTCCATGCCCGGGCACGCAATGATGTCGGAGATCAGCCCGACATTGGCCGTGGCCAGCCCGTTCTCGCTGAGAATCGAATGGACCTCGGGAAGATCCGACTTGTGCACGTGGGGCAGGATGACGTTCTGTTCGTGGCTGATGCGCAACTCGTCATGGCCGAAGCGCTCGGCGAGATCCGCCAGCGCGCGCATCTGGCCGGATGTGGCGTCCCCCGGCGTCGCACCATGCGCCTTCAGCGAGACGGTGACGATCGCGTAGCCATCGGCCTTGTGGCCGGCAAGGTTCGTGTCGGTCCATGAGCGAAAGGCCGGATCAGTCTCGCGCGCAGCCTCGTACCGGTCCAGGGGCGCTGACCGGAACGCGGGCGGCGCGAAGGATCGCTCGATCCGTGCCAGCATTGCCTGGTCGGCTCCGCCGAACTGCGATCTCAATTGCTTGAACCTGGCGTCCACGCGGGCCTGGAATTCGTCCAGGCCGTTTTCGGCCACCGTGATCTTGATCCGCGCCTTGTACTTGTTGTCCCGCCGTCCGAGCGCGTTGTACACGCTGACGATGGCTTCAAGATAGGGCAGCAGGTCGGTGCGTGGCAGGAACTCCCGGATGACCTTGCCGATCATGGGAGTCCGCCCGAGGCCGCCACCGACAATGACCTCGAAGCCTGCTTCTCCAGCCGCGTTCAGGATCATGCGCAATCCGATGTCATGGGCGCGGGTCACGGCCCGGTCGTTTGGCGATCCGGTGACGGCGATCTTGAATTTCCTTGGAAGGAACTGGAATTCCGGATGGTCGGTCGACCATTGGCGTATCAGTTCCGCCACGGGCCGCGGATCCGCGATCTCGTCGGCGGCAGCGCCCGCGAAATGGTCCGCCGTGACGTTCCGGATCGTGTTGCCGCTCGTCTGAATTGCATGCATCCCTACATCGGCGAGCGAGTCCAGGATGTCCGGGGTGTCCTTCAGCATCGGCCAGTTGAACTGAATGTTCTGCCGTGTCGTGAAGTGGCCATACCCCTTGTCCCAGCGCTCCGCGATCATCGCGAGTTGCCGCATCTGCCTGGAATTGAGCGTCCCGTACGGGATCGCGACGCGCAGCATGTAGGCGTGCAGCTGCAGGTACAGGCCGTTCATGAGCCGGAGCG
>VXPN01000062.1 GCA_009839535.1 Boseongicola sp. SB0662_bin_57
CCCCGTCCGTCTGCTGGCCGTCCGCGAGATCAGCGGTAGCGTGGGAAAGTCCTGGCAGAACGAGCCGCGACGATTGACTCGCGACTGACGCGGCACGCGACCGACCTGCCCCGAAGTCAGACCGAAGTGACATCCCGAAGGATCCACCATGCGCTTGAGATTGATCCCTTTCCCGAAGGGTGCTGTTGAGCGCTCCTTGACGTGCATCGCGCGTTGCCTCCTGAATGTGTCCGCGTTCTCGTCATGACCGTGCTGTTCACGCCAAGCGCCGAGCTCTTGCCGGGCTACGTCGCCGCGCTCGAACGGGGCTGGTCGCCTGACAACCTGCGGCCGCAGGCCGCGGCAGAGCAACTGGCCCTGATAGGGCAGGACCCCGACGCCTTTCTCGCGCACCAGAACGACCTTGAGGGCAATGGTCCTCCGGTGACGCTCGTCGACGGGTCAGTCGCGCCGCGCCTGCCGTGCCTTCGCCGCTGGATCCACAAGGACGGGTTCGCCGGAAGGATCAGCCTGCGCTGGCAGCCCGGCACCGAAGCGCTGCCTCCGATCTGCCTTGGTCACGTCGGCTACGCCGTCGTGCCATGGCGGCGGCGCGAAGGGCTGGCCAGCGCCGCGTTGATCGAACTGCTGCCATCGGCCCATGCACTTGGCATGTCGCATGTCGATCTGGCGACCGACCCCGACAACCCGGCCTCCATCGGGGTGATCAAGAATGCGGGCGGACTCTTGGTTGAGGAATTCGAGGCCCCGCCGCAGGTGGGCGGCGGTGCACATCTGTTGTTTCGGATAGAGCTCCAGGCGTCCATCACGTCCACAACCTGACGGCAGGCGCTACACTCGTCCTCAAGGGTCGAGGGATTCCGGAATTTTCGTCCGGAACGACGCCTGTTCCGTCCGGAATGCGCGATGGCAGGAACCGATCACCCCTCGACCAGCCCGAATGGGCCAGCCAAGGCATCTGTCCCGGAGAGCGTGAATCATCGGAAACAACGCGGTGTCGCGCGTTTCATTCCCCTGTTCCATGATTTTCTGCGCACGCACCTTTGCCCTTCGCGAACGAGGCGACGCTCACCCCGATCAATGTAACTTGGACTGCGCGCACAGGGCGTTGCCCGGTGCATCACTCAAGCGTCCGGATCGGTTGATTCCGCACGAGCTTGCCGAAGGTGCTGCCGACACCCAAGCAAAAAGCCGGTCGCGAGCGGACCGCGACCTGTCGCCAGCCGCGGACAGCTGCGTCACGTCCGTTGTGCAATTTATGGCGAACAGGTCTCCGGTAGCCGGACTTCAATGGAACTTTCCAGTTCGCTTGCATCACTCGGCTTGCTCTGCGTATGCGTCTATTTGCAATGATTGCGTCGTGTTCGGCTCGCAGGATCGACCCTGAATCAGCAGTCGGTTCTTCCTCGTCGCTCCTTCAGCCAGGGCAGGCACTTGCTGCGGAGGACGCGACGCTGGAGGGGCTGCTTCGAGAATTGGAATCGGGAGACAATTGTGTCCGCGTGGGGAAAGGCAGATCTGGAAACTGGCGCTCGGCACCACCTTGTTCACCATTGCGCGGACGTCGCGGCCACCTTCATCGCCCTTCTGGAGCAGCCCACTCTTCGGAAGCGTTCGGAACGCGCTGCCGACAAGGCTCTTTCCAGCGAGGAAGTCGAATGCCTTGGTGCCCTGGCATTTCTTCATGACGTCGGCAAAATTGCACCCGGGTTTCAGGTTAAGGCTCTGGCACCGCCCCATCAGTTGACTCCTCGTGGCCATGTTCAATGTGGCTGGAAATGGCTGTCTCAAGAAGATGCGAAGGATGCGCTGGGAGGCCATGCCCGCCTCATGGCGACCTGGCCGGGAATTGCCGAGTGGTTCAAGATTCTCTTCGCGCATCATGGGCGTCCCGTGCCCTGTCCGAACGAAAGCTGGGGACAGGATGCCTTCGGCCCGCTCCAAGGGTATGACTGGAAGGTCGAGGAGGGCGTGATGGGCGAAGCCCTGATCTCCTGGTTTCCTGCAATCCAGCATCACTTTCCGCCGTCGCCGACGCCAGAGTTTGCGCATTTCGTTGCCGGACTCCTGGCACTGGCGGACTGGATCGGATCCGACCGAGAAACGTTTCCGTTCGTCGAGAAATTCGATCCACGATACTGGAACAGGGCCCGTGACAATGCTAGGAACCGGCTTCGCGAGATTGGTCTCGACATTGGAGCTTTCACCCTCGCCGGACCAGCGAATTGGTCTCTGCTTTCGCACCACCCTTCGCCACGACCGGCACAGGAAGCCGTTTACGACATCGCGCTTACAGAACGGCTCGCATTGCTGGAGGCGGAGACCGGCTCCGGAAAGACCGAAGCTGCGCTTTGGCGCTTTGCGCAGCTCTACGAAGCCCGCGAGGTCGACGCTCTCTATTTCGCGGTTCCGACCCGCGCCGCGGCACGCCAGTTGCAGCGTCGGGTCAACGACGCAATCAAGCGAATGTTCTCCGCACCTCGGCCTGAGGCCGTGCTGGCGATTCCGGGACAGGCTTTGTCTGGCGAAGCGCAGGGCGTTCGCCTGCCTGAATTTCGTGTGCTCTGGGACGATGTCGAGGACGGAGACCGTCGCCCCGGCCGTTGGGCCGCCGAACACGCGACCCGCTTTCTTGCGGCGCCGATTGCCGTCGGAACGGTCGACCAGGTGATGATGGCAGGGCTTCAGGTCAAGCATGCGCACCTGCGCGGCAGCGCACTGTCGCGTTCGCTGCTGGTGATCGATGAAGTCCATGCCTCGGATGCCTGGATGTCCGAGATTCAGCACGGCATCCTCCTGGATCACCTGGCGCTCGGAGGACATGCCTTCCTGATGTCGGCGACACTGGGTGCCGTCGCGCGCAGCGCCTGGCTCGAATCCTCCTTGCCCTCGCTCTCGGAAGCGGAGGCGGAAGCCTATCCCATGATCTGGACACGCGACACGAAGGTGCCGGTAGCCAGAGACACAGGCCTGCAGAAAGAGGTCATAATCAGCGCACGTCCAGGCTGGCACGGACAGGACGCGGCGCTACCGGCGCTCGATGCCGCACGGGCCGGAGCGCGCGTTCTCGTGATCCGCAACACCGTGGATCGCGCGAGGGAGACCTGGGCGGCCTGCATGGCCGAGGCTCCCGGACTTGTCTTCGATCTCGAAGGCATCGCAACGCTGCACCACGGCCGCTTTGCCGTCGAGGACCGCGTCCGACTGGACGCGCGCGTCGAGACGCTGTTCGGCGCGGGCAGCGCCGCAGGGGGCGTCGTGCTGTGCGGAACCCAGACGCTCGAACAGTCGCTCGACATCGATGCCGATTTCCTCGTGACGGATCTTTGCCCGATGGACGTTCTGCTGCAGCGGATCGGACGCCTTCACAGGCATGCGCGGCCCAGGACGCGGGGATTCGAAGGGGCCGAATGCGTCGTGCTCCGCCCCGAAGGCGGTCTTGCGGTGTTGACGCAGGAACCGGAGAACGGCCTGGGCGCGTACGGGAAGGCATCATCGCTTTCGGGGGTCTACCTAGACGTGCCAGGACTGCAGGCCACGCTTGAGGAGATCGAGGAGCAACAGTTGTGGCGCATTCCCGAAATGAACCGCCGTTTGGTGGAACGTGCCACCCATCCCGACCGGCTGCACGGAATCGCCCGGGAACATGGCTGGGAGGACTATCGTGGACGAGTCACGGGAAAGGCCTTGGCGGAGACGCAGGGAGCGAAACTGGTAGCCCTGGACCGGGCCATGCCCCTTCCCGACGAATTTCCGCAGGACGAAGCCGTGCGGACAAGGCTGGGCGAGACGGGAATGATCCTGGATTTTCCGGCCCCCGTTCCACTCTGAAGTGCAACACCTGATGTAGTGTTGCGAGGCGTCGGA
>VXPN01000041.1 GCA_009839535.1 Boseongicola sp. SB0662_bin_57
CCACGCCGGCAGCGCCCGCACCGCCCTCCCCGCCGCCTCACCCCTTGGCCAAGCCCCTGCCGGCCGAAGTCGACACTTCCCACAGCGGTCGCAGTGTCGGGATCGGCCCGGCCTTTGCGCACGAACGACCGGACATCGACGACCTTGAAACCCGGTCCCGCCGCAGTGCCCTTGAGGTCGGATCCGGACGCTGGCGCGACCCTCAAGGCCGGGACGGCAGCGCCAGCGCTGCGGAGGTGGTTCGCTTCCTCCGTGCCTTCCAGACGCAGCAGGATCGCGAAGGCGGGGGCGACCTGGTCTTCATCGACTTCGGGGCGCAGAAAACACTCCGGATCGGCAGCACGGCGCGTGCCTTGGAACGCAGGGCTACCCTTGCGGCGCTCCGCAACATAAACGCCAGCCTGCCTTGGGAGCACCGCATCCTGCTCGGCCCTGACATTCCGGAGCCCGTTGCCACCGAAGACGTTCCCGAAGACGAAATCCACATCCACTTCACGGACGGCAAGGCGCTCTGGCCTGAAAACGACGGCGAGGACTATGAACCGAACGTTCTCGGCATCGGCGGCGCGAACTTCGACCGGGAGGCGTACAGGGCTTTCGGCGGGTACACCTACGTCGACCGGCAGGCCATCGGTCAAGACGACGTGCGGATGGAATTCGTCGTCATCCATGAACTCCTGCACGCCTGGGGGATGGGAGCCCATGTCGATCCAAATGCGTATCCGGACGCCATTCTTGTGCCCGCGCTGCCGCGCAACCTGAGCGAAGTGCCCCGTCTCTGGTTGACGGTGGAGGGCGAGGCGTTGCTGGCGGAGATCAAGATCGCCCCCGGAACGCGGGTCTCCGACCTGACGGTCACCGATCTCGGGCCGTGGGACGACGACGGATTTCACCTTCTTGGCCAGACCCGCCTTGACGGAACGGATGCAGCAGCCATGCAGTTCGGAGCCGGGTATCGGAACGGCCTCGGCAAGCCCTGGATCTGGGGGCCCGTGCCCGCAACGCGGCTGCGGGACAACCCGGAGCTGTCAGGACGCCGCACGGCGACTTGGACCGGATCGCTCCTGGGGTTCTCGGGCGCGGGCCGCCCGGTGACCGGAGACGCAGAGATCGGAATGGACGTCACACGCCTGCAGGGCCGGGCAGATTTCACGGAACTCGAGTCCTGGGACCGGGAGACGCATCCCGGCGCGCCGGGCAGCGGTCTCCGCTGGGGCGATGGCGATCTTGGCTACACCATCGGCGTAAGAACGGAGGCGGGAACAGAGGTGTTCGTCTCGACCTTTGCCGCCGGGGACGATCCCGGCGTGGTGACCGGCGCATTCGTGGGCGCACGCCATGAGGGCGCGGCCGGAGTCCTGGAGCATCCCGATCTTTCAGCAGCTTTCGGAACCACACGGTAGCCAGGGCCGCAGGCAATCAGCGACGTTCCCATGCGCCAAGGCTGACTCTGACAACGCTGGGATGGCCCGGGCAGATCGGGGAGCCGACGATCGCGGACGCCGTGCTCGACCGCGTCGTCCACAACGCTTGCCGCATCGAGCTGACGGGGGAGTCTCAGCGTATGAGGACCGCGCCGCCGCTGCCGGACGGCGACGGGACATGAAGGAAGCGCCGGCACGCCGACGTGCAGGGGTGCCATGCGGCGCCGGGGTCCTGATCCTGACTCCCGGAACGCGCTGCGGCCTTGCCGTATGGGGGGCGAGCCGCTGCGTTCCAGCATTGAATGCCAGGGACGCTCGCTTACGCTCGCAAGGGGCTGGCCTTCGGCCAGCCTGCCGACATCGGAAAGAGGAGAATCAGCTCAGGCATCAACACGGAGAGAGGCAGTGCGCTCCGCGCGGACCGTCGCCGCGAGGTGCGGCAGGGTCTTTGTCAAGTACGCAAGATTTTCCGCCAGGACATCGACGGGCTCATGCTCGCCCATTGCGCCATGCGCCGCCTGATCCACGGTGCCGCCGAGACGGTCAGGGAGGATCCCGACCGACTGTCTTTCGTGCACGCCGTGCGCGTCATGCGTCGTCGGATCATCAATCCCGGCGCCCTTTCCCCTAGGGGACCGGCGGGCTTGATTGACGAGATCCTCGAGGAGCATGTCGTCTCCAGCCGCAGACAGGTCAGGCCGCGGGTGTCAGGCGGAAGATGAGCGACTGCCCCCTCCGCAAGCGCGATCCGGAGTCGCGTCGGCAGCACGGCTGGACGCCCGAGATCATCCCGAAGTGGGCCCATTGCAACAGCATTGCGCCCAAAGGTGAATCTGCTGATGGATTTTGACACTGGAGAGCACCATACCGCATTTTTGGACTCCCGAATGGTCAGTGCGAGTTTCGAGAAAATCGGTGACGTTTCCTGATGCCGCTCTCCGCTCCGGGAAGGGGATCGAACCCTTCAGTGCGGATTTCAGGCTGCACTGGCAGCTCCAGCTGCGCTTCCCCGAAACGGTGCCTTGACAAGCCTTTTTGGGCGGACTCTAACGCCCAGAATTGAGGCGGGCGGTCCTTGGGGGCCGCCCGAAATGCAGGCCGCTGATGGCGGGTGAAATGTTTCGCGTTGATCATGCATCTCGCGATCCGTGGAAGTGAGACCCGTTTCGGCATCAGAACCGAAAAAGGAATCAAATCGTGAGCACCGTCTTCTCCAAGATGCTGCGGCCCGGCGGCATCGTCGTTGCCTTGGCGGCCACACTGTCTTTGTCTGCTTGCGACCGTGGAGGGAGCGGCGGAAGCGGCGGGATGGTGCCGGAAACCCCCGTTACGCCGCCTCCGGCACCGCCGACGGAAGAACCTGAAACCGAAGATCCGGAAACTTCGGAACCTGAGTCGCCCCCGAGCGGTGGCGGCCAGACAACCGTTCCGCCTCCGACCACGACACTTCCAACCACCACGACTCCAGCCACGCCGCCCACGACCGTCGCAGTTGGCGAAGCGCCGCTGTTCAACTTGCAGAACTGGCAAAGTCAGGCGAACGTCTGGCGTTCGTCGCGTTCCTGGGACAGCCGCAACCCGCTGCAGGACCGTCTGGAATCAATCCTCACTTCAGGCAACACATGGCTGTTCCGGAGCGGCACGTCAGGGTTCGAAACGCACTACGGTCCGCCCGTGGACAGCACGACCGCTCAGGGCGACAAATATTACGGCTACGCCGGCAACACCGAGAACGCCGGCGCCATCCTGAGCATCCCCCTTGGTCACGGCTACGCATGGAACGAAACGGCCAGCACCGATTACACGACCTTCGGCGGCTGGATGCAGGACACATTTTTCGTCGCGCAGATCAACCGGTCCGGCGTTGCTTCCGAACATGGCCGGCCAATCGGGGTGACGGAGGATGTTGCCGTGTTCGGCAACCGGACGGGCAGTTCGCCGACTGCGGCTTCGTTGAAAACTACCCTGTCAAGAAGGGCACATTGGACCGGAGCCATGGTCGGTGTGGACAAGAGTATCGCGAGCAACAGCCCTCGCTACGGGCGTGGCATCGTCGGCAGGTCCAGCCTCATCCTGAACGAAATCTCGAATCCGTCCAGCCCGCTGACAGTGAGGCTCTTCGACATGATCGACACCGTCGAAGGTAAGTCGTATTCCGATATCGTTTGGGACGATGTCGCCATCAATAATGATGGGGACTTCAGGGTCGAAGACGGCAGCAGCAAGGTTGTCTTGTGGGGGACCTTCTATGGCGCCGATCACAGAGAGGCAGGCGGCGTGTTCGACAAGAACAGCATCGTCGGGTCATTCGGAGCAACCCGCGATCCGGCTCTTCAAGACGCGACCGACTAGGACCTCAACACCGGAGAAATGATTGGGGATTACAAAGAAAGGTTGACAAAGTTTCCGAGCCTCCTTATATTCGAATCAA
>VXPN01000332.1 GCA_009839535.1 Boseongicola sp. SB0662_bin_57
GAACGAGCTCGTCATGAACGATCTTTATGACCTGCTGGCCTGGCGTGACCGACTTCGTGACCGCCTGGCCCGTGGCCTTTTCCTGCACGGCCTTTACGAAATCTCGGGCGACGGGGAGCGATACATCGGCTTCGAGAAGTGCCACGCGCACCTCGCGCAGCGCAGTCTGGACGTCGGAATCCGAGAGAGCGCCCTGCCTCGTGAGCCGGTCGAAGACACCCGAAAGTCGCTCTGACAGATTCTCGAACAAGATCCGATCTCCAGTTCGCCGCTCGAATTCCGGCAGGCACCTGCCGCCCTTAACGCCAAACGCCCCCATGGGCGCAACGCGCTGATGGGGGGCGATCCCTGAACTTTCAGGGACCGGGAGGTCAACGCTCCCGGAAACTCGGGCGAAGTAAGGGGCCGAATGCGCGAAGTCAAGCGGGAATGCAGCCGGCTGCAGCGCATCTTGTCAGGGGACACGATCCGGTCTCTATTCGCGGGACAGCCGGAGGGCGGGAGATCACGAACCATTCCACGGAAGCGCCGCCTGCCCGAAGGGTGGAGAACGGCAAGGGTCTCCTGCTGATGGGCCTTGGCATGTTCCTGTTTGCAGCTGTGGATACGATCGCCAAGTTCCTGACCAGCGAGTTGCATCCGTTCCAGATCGTGTGGACGCGACAGTTGGGCCTGCTCGTCGGCGCCGTGTTTCTGTTGGCGCTGCATGGCCCCCGCCTGTTTCTGACCGCGCATCCGAAGCTGCAGTTGACCCGTGGTCTCGTGGCGGCGCTGTCCGCTGCCGCGTTCATCTACGCCATTCGCCATGTGCCGCTTGCGGACGCGGTGGCCGTGAGCTTCGTGGCGCCTTTCATGGTCACGCTCATGGCGGCGTTGATTCTCCGGGAGCCGGTCGGATGGCGCAGGTGGGTTGCCGTCGTGCTGGGGTTCGTCGGGTCGATGATCATCCTCCGCCCGGGCATGGGAGCGGTTCATCCCGCTGCCATGCTCGTGGTCGTTGCGGCGTTCTTCTTCGCATGCCGTCAGGTCATCAGCAGGGCGATTGCAGCCAGGGACGGGACCGGCACGACGATCCTGTACACGGCGGTGACCGCCGTCCTCGTGCTTTCGATGCCGTTGCCCTGGGTG
Organism: Boseongicola sp. SB0662_bin_57; assembly: GCA_009839535.1. Taxonomy (GTDB): domain Bacteria; phylum Pseudomonadota; class Alphaproteobacteria; order Rhodobacterales; family Rhodobacteraceae; genus JAJEFO01. The sequence goes on from VXPN01000332.1 coordinate 1,129, forward strand.
TGGGTCACGCCCGGCAGGTCCGAATTCCTGCTCCTTGTGGGCTTGGCCCTGCTTGCGGGCCTTGCCGAAGTGTGTGTCATCCGCGCCCTGGAGCTGGGGCTCGCGGTCGCGGTCGCGCCGGTGCACTACACGCTGATCATCTGGGCGTCGCTTTACGGCTGGCTCGTCTTCGGCCAGTTCCCGGATGCCTGGACTTGGGCGGGAACCGCGATCATCATGGTGACAGGGATGTACACGCTGCGTCGCGAATATCTGGCCGGCAGGCGTGAAAGGTACCGTTGATGACGTGGATTTCCCGCGTTTTCAAGCCCTTGGAACGGAATCAAATTTTTTTTCGACCCCTGTTGACAGACCTTCAGCGCTTTCCTAGTTAGCGTCTGTTAGCACTCGCCTGCTGTGAGTGCTAACAGGAATACAATGAAAGGAACGAAGGAGCGTTCAACATGAAATTCACCCCGCTTCATGATCGCGTTCTTGTTCGCCGCGTGGAAGGCGACGAGAAGACCGCCGGCGGCCTGATCATCCCCGACAACGCCAAGGAAAAGCCCGCTGAGGGCGAGATTGTGTCCGTTGGCGCTGGGGCGAAGGACGACGACGGCAAGCGCATCAAGATGGATGTCAAGGCCGGCGACAAGATCCTGTTCGGCAAGTGGTCGGGCACCGAGATCACGCTCGACGGCGAAGAACTTCTGATCATGAAGGAAAGCGACATTCTCGGCATCATTGCCTGATTTCGCTGTCCTGAACCAACTCAAACGTAAGATAACCAGGAGCTAAGGAAATGGCCGCAAAGGACGTCAAATTCGAGACCGACGCCCGGAACCGGATGTTGGCAGGCGTGAACATCCTCGCCGATGCCGTGAAGGTGACGCTCGGGCCCAAGGGCCGCAACGTCGTGCTCGACAAGAGTTTTGGTGCACCCCGAATCACCAAGGATGGTGTGACGGTCGCCAAGGAAATCGAGCTTGAGGACAAGTTCGAGAACATGGGTGCGCAGATGGTCAAGGAAGTCGCAAGCCGCACCAATGACGAGGCTGGCGACGGCACCACCACCGCCACGTTGCTTGCGCAGTCCATCGTGCGCGAAGGCATGAAGTCGGTTGCCGCCGGCATGAACCCGATGGATCTCAAGCGAGGAGTCGATGCCGCTGTCGCATCGGTCGTCGAGGACATCAAGAAGGCCGCGCGCAAGGTGAAGGACTCGGAAGAGGTTGCCCAGATCGGCACGATCTCGGCAAACGGCGAAACCGAGATCGGCACGCAGATCGCGGACGCCATGCAAAAGGTCGGAAACGACGGCGTGATCACCGTCGAGGAGAACAAGGGCCTCGACACTGAAACCGAGGTCGTGGAAGGCATGCAGTTCGATCGCGGCTACCTGTCGCCCTACTTTGTCACCAATCCCGACAAGATGACCGCGGAACTTGAGGACGCGATGATCCTTCTCCACGAGAAGAAGCTTTCGTCGCTGCAGCCGATGGTTCCGCTTCTTGAATCGGTCATCCAGTCCCAGAAGCCGCTCCTCATCATTGCGGAGGACGTGGAGGGCGAAGCTCTGGCAACGCTTGTCGTCAACAAGCTGCGTGGCGGCCTGAAGATCGCCTCCGTCAAGGCTCCCGGCTTCGGCGACCGTCGCAAGGCCATGCTTCAGGACATTGCGATCCTGACAGGTGGCCAGGTGATTTCCGAAGACCTGGGCATGAAGCTCGAAAACGTGACGATGGACATGCTCGGCTCCGCCAAGCGCGTCTCGATCACCAAGGACGAGACAACCATCGTCGACGGCGCGGGCGCCAAGGCCGAGATCCAGGCCAGGGTCGCGCAGATTCGCCAGCAGATCGAGGAAACCACGTCGGACTATGACCGCGAGAAGCTGCAGGAGCGGGTGGCAAAGCTCGCTGGCGGTGTCGCCGTCATCCGCGTGGGCGGCATGACCGAAGTCGAGGTCAAGGAGCGCAAGGATCGTGTCGACGACGCCTTGAACGCGACCCGCGCCGCTGTCCAGGAAGGCATCGTCGTTGGCGGCGGCGTCTCCCTCATGCAGGCTGCAAAGGGACTCGACAAGATCGAGTGCGAAAACAGCGACCAGGAAGCCGGAGTCGCGATCGTGCGTCGGGCACTCGAGTCCCCGCTGCGCCAGATCGCCGAGAACGCCGGTGTCGATGGCTCCGTGGTGGCAGGGAAGGTTCGCGAGAGCAAGAATGCCAAGTTCGGCTTCAACGCCCAGACCGAGGAGTACGGAGACCTGTTCAGCTTCGGCATCATCGATCCGGCCAAGGTCGTGCGCACTGCGGTTGAGGACGCCGCGTCGATCGCCGGGCTTCTCATCACGACGGAGGCCATGGTCGCCGAAAGGCCTGCCAAGGAAACGCCTGGCGGCGGTGGCGGCATGCCCGACATGGGCGGCATGGGCGGCATGATGTAGACGGCGCAGACCTGACGGGATGCACGGCATCTCCCAAGGTCACGGCCCGTTGGACACCGGAAGGGGCGCTTGCAAAAGCGCCCTTTCTTCATTTGGAGCCAGCCGGGAAGACGGGCAGTGGTGCGCGGCGCACGAAGGGGGCCTTCGAAGCCGCCGGCAGGGCATCGTGAAGAACGATGGACCTCAATGGACGTTTACGGGAGCAAGATCGTTTTGGCGTGCCAGAATGAAGGCGAGGCTGCGGTCCTTGACCAGCGCCAGCCGCTCGCCATCCGACGAGTGAACGGCATAGACCGTTC
>VXPN01000044.1:0-1689 GCA_009839535.1 Boseongicola sp. SB0662_bin_57
GCGTTGTTTGTGTGCGCTTTTGTGGCGTGGTGTTGGTGGCTGGGGGGGTGCGGCGGTTTGCCCGGGTGTGGGTCCCCCCCCCCCCCCCGCCCTGGAACCGCGCCAAAGGCCAAAGGCATGGCTTGCCAGGACAAGAATGATGATCAGGAACAGCATGAACGCGATCGGGCGGTCGATGAAATCGAACGGCGTCTTCACCCGCATCATGGACGTGCGAAGCTTTTCTTCCATGATCCCGCCGAGCACCATGCCGAGAATGATTGGCACGATCGGCAGGCTGAACCGTTTCATGATGAAACCGAAGATGCCAAACCCGGCGGCAACCGCGCAGTCGATGGCCGAATTGCGCAGCGAATACACCCCGACGAACGACAACGTCAGAACGGCCATCCCGATGAAGCGCGTCGGGACTTCGATGACTTTCAGCAGGATGTTCGTGGAGAACAGCAGGAACACCAGGACCAGAACGTTCAGGACGAGCAGCGCCAGGTAGATTGCGACGACGAAGTCCAGCTGGTTCTGGAACAGGCCCGGACCGGGAATGACATTGTGGACATAGAAAACCGACAGCATCATCGCGGTGAGCGCCTCGCCCGGAATGCCGAGCGCAAGCAGCGGGATCATCGCTGCGGCCGGCACGGCATTGTTTGCCGTCTCCGATGCGATCAGGCCTTCCGGCGACCCCTTGCCGAAGGACTCGGGGGCCTTTGAGGTCCTTTGCGCGTAGGTGTAGCTGAGGAACTGGGCGGTGAACTCGCCCACGCCCGGGATCATGCCCATCATGACGCCAAAGCTGCCGGAGGCTGCGGCGACGCGCTTGTAGACCGCCAGTTCCCTGAATCCGGACAACAGCCCTCCGGTGATCGGCTCGGCATGGGCGCGCTTGTCGGGCTCGACGAGCAGGACGAATGCCTGGCTGATGGCGAAGAGGCCCAGGACAACGACGATGAGGTCCACGCCGCCTGACAGCCACGTCTGCCCAAAGGTGTATCGCTGCGAGTATTGAAGCGTCTCGAGCCCGATCGTGTTCAGCCAGATGCCGAAGCCCGCCATCATGCCTGCAAGCAGAATCTGGCCGCGATGCGCCAGGACGACGAGGATGACTCCCAGCAAGGCCGCCAGGAAAATTTCCCGGCTTCCGAACATCGGCGCGATCCATGCCAGAACCGGCGACAGGAGGATGAGGCAGACGATGGAGAAGACGGCGCCGCAGAACGAAGCGGAATACGCCAGCGACAAGGCACGCCGAGCCTCTCCACGCTCGGTCATTGGCGTGCCCTCGTATGTGGTCAGGGCGTTGACGGCGGTTCCGGGCGTGTTGATGAGGATGGCCGGAATGGCGCCGCCGTACATGGACGATCCGTAAATCCCCAGCAACGCGGACAGTCCGACGATGGGGTCCAGCGAAAAGGTGGCAGGCAAGAGAATGGCAATGGCCACCGCCGCCCCGACACCGGGAATGGCGCCGATGATCACGCCGCCAACTGATCCAACCAGCAGAGCGGCGACAACGTCCCAACGGGCAAGGATCAGAAACGCGGAGCCGAGCAGTTCCATGGTCAGAAATTCACGATCATGAAGTTGCGCAGGGACCCGTGCAGATACTCATAGACCGCACCGCCGGGAATTTTCACGGAAAGGCCGGTCTTGAACACCAAGACGATCGCCAGCCCCAGCAGCGCGGCGGCG
>VXPN01000044.1:1789-3838 GCA_009839535.1 Boseongicola sp. SB0662_bin_57
GGCCAGAAACGCGGCTGCTCCACGAGTTTTCCGTTGGGGACAAATCGCGTCTCCGCAGCCAGCTGGGAGAGAAGAAAGATCGAGAACAGCACGAACAGGGCAATGAAGACCAGAACACCCGGACGGTGGATGGACTCTTCGCGATGCTGGGTCATGTGCCTATCCAGAGAACTGGAATTGGTGCTCCTTCGAATGGCTGGCGCGTGATCGCGCCAGCCCCATCGGATCAGCTGACGCCTATTCCAGCATCGACTGGATCGTGGCCGTCGTCTGCATGTCCTTCCGGATCTGCTCTGCCGCGGCGGCGGCGCCCACCCAGTACACGCCGGCTCCTGTCTCGCTCGCCAGCTTTTGGGCGCGCTCGCTCATCACCGTCTTCTCGGCAACCGCGATGATCTTTTCGCGCGCGTCCTGCGGCGTGTCCTTGTGCACAAACAGGCCGTTCCACAACGAGATGTTCAGTTCCGGAACAAGTTCACCCATCGTCGGCGCATCCGGAGTGATCGGAATTCGCTCCCCGGTCACCGACGCCAGGACCTTGATGTCGTCCAGGCACGGCAGCACCAGTTGCAGCGTCGTGTTGATGACATCCGCGTCGCCCGAAGCCAGCGTGTTGCAGTCCAGCATCGGGTAGGCGGCCTCGGCGCCCCACTCGAACCCGGCAGACTTGGCATAAGCCATCGTGACCTGCGTCGGAATCAGGTTCGCACCGAAATGTCCAAGCGCCAGTTCGTTGGACCTTGCGTGTTCGGCCAATTCCTCGATCGTGTCATATGGGGCATTGCCGCCCGCGACGATCACGAACGGGTAGGTCACGAAGATGCCCAGCGGATCGAATTTCTCGGGGGTGAGTTCGGGAATGCCGATTTCGTGTCCGATCAACGGCACACCGATCACGAAGGACCCGATCGTGTAGCCGTCGGCAGGGGCGGTCGCCACCTCGATTGCGCCGGGGAATGGTCCGCCGCCGCCGCCGGGCTTGTTCACGACCGCAGCCGCAACGCCGTACTCCTCTTGGAAGTCCTCGGCGATCATGCGGGTGAGAACGTCTTCCAGGTCTCCCGGAGGCCAAGGCACGATGAAGCTCACAGGCTTCTCCGGGTACTCGGCGAGGGCGGCGCCCCCACTCAAGACAGCCACTGCGGCAGCAATGGACGCTAGCGTGCGTTTCATCATTTTCTCCCTGAATTGATCGATATTTGACATGCTGGTGCGATATTGATCAGCATTATGTGCCCGCGAGTCAACAATTTCGCGTCCCGCCCAGGAGCAAGGACATGAGCACTGTAGACAAGGCATTGAGCGTGCTGAATTTATTTTCCGAAAGCACCCCTGACCTGGGCTTGTCAGAGATTGCCCGGCAACTCGGCTGGGACAAGTCCAACGTACAACGCTACGTGTCTGACCTGACCCGACATGGCATCCTGGAACAGTCACTGAAGGACAAGTCCTACCATCTCGGGCCATCCCTGACGCGGCTGTCGATGCTGCGCGATCTCACCCATCCAGTGGCAGGCGAGGTGACGCGGGCCTTGCACGATCTTGCGGAAGCCACCGGCGAAACGGCACATTCAAGCATGCTCGTTGGCGACAGGTTGATGACAACAGGGATCGTCGAAACAAAGATCAAGGGCACCCGGGTCTACATCGACCCCGCGGAAGCCCTGCCGTTTCATGCAACAGCGTCCGGACTGGCATTTCTGTCCGCCTCGCCGGATACGCGGGTTGACAAGATCCTGAGCGGGAACCTGCCCCGCTTTACGAGCGACACCGAGATGGACCGCAACAGGTTGCTCAGGCAAATCGAGAAGGTGCAGGAATCAGGTTATGCCAAGGCGTCGGGTACATATGAAAGCGACGTGGTTGGCGTCGCGGCGGCGATCATCGGCTTTCGTGGCGAAGCCGTAGGCGCAATTGCGGTCGCCACGCCAGCTTCACGTTTCAGCGAGGACACCGAAAGCGCCACCTCGGGACATGTGATGAAAGTCGCGTCGCAAGTCTCCAGGATTCACGGAGCGAAATGACCGCATGCGTGGGCCTCGCCGCCAA
>VXPN01000513.1 GCA_009839535.1 Boseongicola sp. SB0662_bin_57
CCGATCTCAAGCGCGACGAAACGGACATGGCCGAGGTCGTGTCCTACATCGTCGGCGCCCACGGTTAAGTCCTTCCCATGCCAAGACTTGGATTGCACAGCCTCGCCTTCACCCCGCTCTGGAACCCTGCGAACGCGGACGCGCTCCTGCCGCAGATCACCGCTCACGGAGTCAGCGTGATCGAGACGCCGCTTCTTGATCCGCAGAACTACGACAGCGTCGGCACCCGTCGCGCGGCAGAGCGCAACGAGGTCGAGATCGTGTGCTCGCTGGGCCTGCCCGCCGAAATGGATGTGTCGATTCGGCCCGACGAAGTTGCCGACTATCTTGGATTCGCCCTGAAGGTCGCCCGCGATGCCGGGGCCGGGGCGCTCTCAGGCGTTACATATGGCACCATTGGCAAGTGTTCGGGCACGCCGGTGACCGCGGCAGAGCTTGACGCGATCTGCCGCCTTGTCGACAGGGTTTCCGGCAAGGCACGTGACCTGAACATGAAACTCGGGATCGAGCCCTGCAACCGCTATGAGACCCACCTTCTGAACACCGCCAGGCAAGGCGCCGAGCTGATCGAGCGTGTGGGTGCAGAGAATGTCTTCGTCCACCTCGACACGTATCACATGAACATCGAAGAGGTCGGCATGGCCCAGGGATTCGCCGATGCGGGCGAGCATCTGGGCTACGTCCATCTCTCGGAATCCAACCGCGGCGTGCCCGGGCGCGGAACGTTGGACTGGAAGGGCACATTCGCGGGATTGAAGGACGTTGGCTACGACGGCACCTTGACGCTGGAGAGCTTCGTCTACCTCGCCCCCGAGATCGCTTCGGGCCTTGCCGTCTGGCGCCCGGTGGCTGAACGACCAGAAGACGTGATCGAGGTCGGTCTGCCGTTCATTGTCGAAAGTGCCAGCGATGCCGGGCTTTCCATGTCGTAAGCGCCGTCCAGGAGCCCGTGTCCGTCGATGCGCCCAGCGAACCGGTTCCGTTCCGTGGCGCGTTGGCGCGAAGCTGCACGGAGACTGCACGCCCGCCGGGGTAGGGGCGGTTGAAGCCATCTGCCAGTGCCGGCCTTCCAAGGGAGAGTTGCGTCACGACCGACCGCCGACACCGCCAAAGGGTTTGCAGACCGGCCCACATCAGCATCTTGACCGAACGGCAGGACCATGAGGCAGCTTTCGCACGATTGGCATTGACAGCTCGGTGGCAGCAATGCCCGCATCGCATTGCGTCGTCCCGAGGCACTCGACACGGCCGCAGGCGTTGCGGGAACAACCGAGGGTCGGCGTGACCACGTCTGCGATGATGTCGGCCTCCGTTCCACATCCGTGCCGCACTGAAGTGATGCAAGTGGTCTCGTTTCCCTGCTCTCTCCTTGGACAACCTGCGGGAGCGGAACACCAAGCATGCACGGAACGAGGCTCGGACAGCCCTCTGACGGGCGCGCTTTGGCGGCACGACCCGTGCTTTCAGAGAATCAGGCACATTGCCGATCAAGTCTTGACACCGTTAAAATTAAGACTAGGTCAAAAACTAGTTGGGAGAAGATCATGCGTGAAATCGGTGCATTTGAAGCAAAAACGCACCTTTCCGCCCTGCTGGAGTCGGTCCAGTCAGGAGAACACATTACCATCACCAAGCGCGGAAGACCTGTCGCTCAATTGGTGCCGGTCAGCCAAGTTTCGATCAGTGATCGCGTCGATCTGTCATTGCGTATTGAGAAGTTGCGAAGCCGCATTGCCAATGAATGCGGCTTGTTCACCACAAGTGACATTCTTTCCGCCAGAAACGAAGGGCGGAAGCCGGCGACCCCTCCCATTGGGGAGGGCAGCCTTCGGGGCGATTAGATGACCAATCCTCCCGCCATGGTCGTTGACGCCTCGATTGCCGCATCCTGGTTGCTCCCGGATGAACTCCAGTGCACTTCACTGGCGGATCTTGGATCATCGGAACTGCACGCGCCAATGCTGTTTTGGGCCGAGACGCGCAACATCTTGGTGGTCTCGGAGAGACGGAAGCGGCTGTCCGTCGACATGCTGTCTGAGGCACTGTCAATCCTTGATGCGATAGCAGTGAATCTTGATGAGGCACCGGACGGCAGCAGGGTCATTCAGCTGGCTCGCAGTCATCAACTCACGGTCTACGACGCGCTGTACGTTGAATTGGCTTTGCGGTTGCAGACGCCCTTTTGGACACTTGATCGGAAGCTTGCAGCCGCCGCCCGGCGAGAAGGCGTATCCACCCGATAGGCATTGGTCGAAGAGAGTCAAGGTGGCCAGGCCAGGCTTGGCGCGATGACCAGTCTGCACGAACGGCAACCGTATTTCGGCGGCAGGACCTGCCTTTCATGAAATCATGACCGGAACTGTGCCCTTCGGCGGTTCGCAAGGCCCTGTCGGGAGTCCATGTGACATCGGAACTCCGGAACGGAACAGAGTCATGACCCAAGATGACAACGGGCAGCATACAACGCGACGAAACACTTGGCTACAGGACCTGACCTGCGCACGGTCCAAGATGGGTTGCGGCTGTCGCGGGAAGCCTGTCGGGTTCTTCGGGTCGCGTGTGTCACTTTCGTAGAGATCTGCCTGGCCTGGGCATGTCGAATGCATCCGATTCAGAGAGGCCCGATGCCGCCTGCGACCGTGTCTTCACCGCCTCTCGCGCGGTCGAATTGACGGCAGTATCGTTGCAAGTGGGCGCAAAGCTGCACGGAGACCACACGCCCGCCGGGTTAGGGGTAGTTGACGCCATCTGCCAGTGCTGACCTTTCGGGAGCATGCTGCATCAGGTCCGACCGTCGATGCCGCCAAAGGGTTTGCAGACCGGCCCACATCAGCATCTTGACCAAACGGCAGGACCATGACGCAGCTTTCGCACGATTGGCTTTGACGGTTCGGTGGGAGCAGCAGCTACACCGGGTCATTTCCGGCAGGGCGCGAAAACGTACGCCAAAGGGGCCGCTCGCCGGATCAGCGTCCGGCAGACTGCCGGACTGGACGCGGAGAAGCCCTCGGTGAGGACGCCAGTCGATGCCCGGCTTGACGTACGTTCCAGCTCCAGGCCAGTCGAGGCGAATGTCTCGAAGCCCGCTTCGGCGAGACTGGCGTGGCGGGCTGGTCACGGTTGGTTCCCCAGCATTTCGATGTCGGCGCGACCAACATCGCACAGAGCCTTGGCGACCCGCCAATCCCGCACTGATCCGTCGGCCTCCCGTGCCGTGATGACCGTCTCGACCGGTGGACAGTCCGGCTCGTGGCAGCGCAGTTCCGCCACGGCGAGCGTCGTGCTCTCAGGCAGACCGAACCGCTCCGCCATGAGCGCCTTGATCCGACGCACGGCCTTCGGATCGGGGTGATTGGGATCAAACAGTCCGCGCATGCGCTTCTCCTGCCCGCAATGTCGCCCAGAGAACACCGCCATTCGCATCGCCAATCAGCACATGCGACAGGGACTTGGTGGTGGCGATGGCCGTGACTTCGGCGCCCGTGGAGCCTCGAACGACAATCGACTCCTTGGCTTCATCAAGCTCGGCCAGGAGAACGGCGCCATCCTGAAACCCGGCAAGGACGGCATTCTCCTCGCTGAGGGACTGTACGCAGGTTGCCAAGCGCTTGCGGCCATGGGCGACGCAAAGTGGCGCCCGGCCCATGGGGCCGTCCTTCCCGTCGAAGGGCCAGCAGATCGCTTCATCCGCGCCGGACGTAGCCAGATGGGGCGCGTCGCCTGCCCAAGCGAAGCTCTTGACCTTGGCCGGGTACCCCTGCATGGCCATGTGGCCCTTGTCGCGGAGGCGCCAGCCATGAAGCGCGTTTTCCTGCATGGCC
>VXPN01000024.1 GCA_009839535.1 Boseongicola sp. SB0662_bin_57
GATAGACGGCGCAGATCTCCCCGATCCGCGCCAGCGCCGCGGCCTTGGCCAGCGGCGCGCCGCCGATCACGAGATTCTCGCGGACGGTCAGCGTTGCAAAGACGTTCCCGGTCTGGGGCACGTAGCCCACGCCCTCGGCGGCCAGCTCGTGCGCCGCGACGCCGGTCACGTCGCGCCCGTCGAGCCGAACCTTGCCGGCCGATACGCGTACCAGTCCCGCGATCGCCTTGACCAGGGTCGACTTCCCGGAACCGTTCGGGCCGATGATCGACACGACTTCGCCCGCATCCACATGGACGGATACCCCCTGCAGGATCGGCAGGTCCGGCGCGTAGCCGGCGATCACGTCCCGGACCTCCAGCACGTACGGCGCGCTCATGGCAAGTCTCCCAGGTAGGCGTCCAGCACGGCAGGGTCGCGGCGCGCGCCTGCGGCATCGCCTTCGTAGAGCAGGCCGCCCTGCGCCATGACGAAGATCGGATCGCAGATCGACATGACCACGTCCATGTTGTGCTCGATGATCAGGAAGGTGTGGCCGCGCCGGTTCAGCGCCTTGATCTGTTCGACCAGCGTCAACATCAGCGACGGGTTCACCCCGGCTGCAGGCTCGTCGAGAAGGATGATCTTCGGGTCGGCCATGAGAACGCGCGCAAGCTCCAGCAGTTTCAGCTGGCCGCCGGACAACGTGCCCGCCTGATCGTGGCGCACGTCGGCCAATCGGCAGAAATCGATGATCTCGTCCGCCCTTGCGCGCGCCGCGCGCTCTTCCTGCGCCACCGTTCCGGACCGCAGCCAGTTGTTCCAGAACCGCTCGCCCGATTGCCCGCGCGGGACGAGCATGACGTTCTCGAGAACCGACATTTCGGGGAACGGGCGCGGGATCTGGAACGTCCGGGACAGGCCTTCGGCAAAAATCCGGTGCGGCGGGCGGTTCTGGATCGGCACGGCATCCAGAAACACCTCGCCTGCATCCAGCCTCGTCAGGCCAGCGACGGCGTTGAAGAGCGTTGTCTTGCCTGCGCCGTTCGGCCCGATCAGCCCGCCGATCACGCCACGCGGCAGGTCGAAGGAGATCGCGTCCACTGCCGTGAAGCCCCCGAATCGCTTGGTGACGCCCCGAAGCTGCAAGAGCGCGTCCTCGGCCACGGTCAGGCAACCTCGCCCTGAAGCGTCACGCTGCCCAGCCGGTCGTCACCCTTGTTGAGATTGTACTTCATGATCCGCCCATGCCGCCCGGCAACGTCACGCTCCAGCCCGTAGACCGGGCCCTGCGGGCCGGTCGAACGGCCGCGGACCGTCTCGATCTCGCGGCGATCCCCGTCCGTCAACTCGACTTCGAAGGCACGGAGAGTCTGCGGCAGCCGGTCGGCATAGCGCGCACCGACGATCGTCGCCACGACTTCAGGGCTGTCCAGGGTGGCGCGGAGCGCGATGGCGGAGATGTCGCATCCATGTCGGTCGGCCACGACGTGGAGCGCCCCCAGCAGGTCCTGGAACAGCGCCCAGCCACCGAATTCCTCGATGATCAGGCGGTACTTGACCAGGCTTCGGTTCTCGAAGTCGAACCCGGGATCGGGCCTGCCGAGCCAGACGTCCGTCAGGAAGCCGCCGGCGAGGACGCCATAGGCGAACAGGCTGACCCCTCGGCCTCTCGCAAGCGCGGCGAAGTCTCCCGAGGCACGGCGGTCGAGCAGGGAATGCTGCACCTGGGCCGACGCGACATCTGTCGTGTCGCACAGCTCCGCCAGATGTTCGGCATCGAAATTTGTCACCCCGATCTGGTCGATCTTGCCCTTGTCGCGCAGGGTGCCGAGATGCCCCGCGACGTCGACGTGACCCGGCACGGCGTAGTCCCACCAATGGAACTGCACCAGATCCAGCCGATCCATCCCCAGCCGCATCAGCGAGCGGTCGATCCCGGCCTCGACATCGCGGAGCGTGAGCCTCGCCAGGCTGTCCCGATCAGGCACGTACTTGGTGTGGACCTTGATGCGGTCCAGCGCATCCTGCCCACGGGCCCGAGCGAGACCGGCGCGGAACCGGCCGATCTTTTCCTCGACGCCGGAATAGATGTCGGCGCAGTCGAAGGCGGTGACGCCGGCATCGACGAAACGGACCATGTCGGAAATTGCCTGATCCGCATTCACCGCGCCATGATCGCCGGACAGCTGCCAGCCGCCCTTGATGATCCTCGAAACGGAATAGCCGGGCCGAACAGCGACTCCGGGAACTCCCGTGACGCGGCCCCGCCCTGCGCCGTTCTCCAGATCGCCTCCCATGTTCCGGTCCCGCTGCTTTCCTTCAGGAAACCTATAGACAACTCGGTGCGATTTAGAAGGCACTATTTGTCGAACGCGAAAGTGGACCGCAACCGGGCATTCGACTAACCTGACCCGCGACCAGCCCATGCGGAACCGCAACATGCTCACCAACACCAGGCACGCCGGGTACTTTCTCTACCACTCGATCGGAATGTACCCGGGCAAGGAGCGGGAACTTGCCGAAGCCGCCGCCGAGTTCGCCGAGGTCTGGGCCGCGCCGAATGACAAGCAATGGGGCTACGTGCTGCTGCGTCGGCAGGACTTCATCGACTACTGGCGACGCATCATCAACGTGCCCAAGGGATCGACGACCACCTGCGAGAGCGTAACCGACGGCATGCACAAGCTGGTGCGGTCGCTGCCGGAGGGAATGCTGCGCGGCAAGCGCGTGCTGGTGGCCGCCGACTGCTTTCCGTCGATCCATTTCCTGCTGGCGGGGCTGGCGCCGAAAATAGGCTTCACGCTTGACACGGTGCCGCTGAGCGAGGGAAAGACCTGGGTGGAGGCAGGGGACTTCGCCGCCCGCTGGGGCCAAGATGTCGGGCTGGCGCTCCTCACCTGGGTCACCTCGACGGCCTCCGCACGGGTCGATCTGGCGCCGCTGGTGGCGCATGGGCGCGAGATGGACAGCATGATCGGCGTCGACATCACGCAGGCCGCGGGGCTCATCCCCTTCGACGCGATGAACCCAAAGGTCGACTTCGTCGTTTCGACCAGCCTGAAATGGATGTGCGGCACGCCCGGCGCCGGCATCCTCTACGTCGACAAGTCTCTGGCACTGGAACTGGAGCCCGACGGTCGTGGCTGGTTTTCGCAGAACAACCCGTTTTCCTGGAATCTCGACAAGTTCGATTACGCACCCGACATCCGTCGCTTCGACGGCGGCACCCCGGGGTCGATGGCGGCAATTGCGTCACTGCCCGCCCTGAAGTGGCACGCGAGCCAGGATCACGCCGAAATGGCGGCCTGGAACCGGCGCCTCGTCGACAGGATCATCGCGCGAGCAGATGATCTCGACCTGCCCCTGCATTCGCCTCGCGAGGCAGACAGGCGCGGCGGATCGGTCATGCTGCGCTTTCCGAACAAGCCTGAAGCCGCGGCCGTGGTCGGCGCGCTGGGGGTCGAAGGCCATTCGGTGGATTTCCGCGGACCGCTCGTACGCCTTTCGCCGGGCAACATGACCGCGGCGGAGACCATCGACGCCGTCTTCGACATCGCCGAGACGGTGCTGACCCGCCGCAAGTCCCGATTTGCAGCGAAAGGCCCGCAGACAGGAGCCGACATGAACCCCGCAGATCTCTTGGGCCAGCTCGGCACAATGCTGATGGCCGGCCAGGTGAGGATCGTCGATTGCACCGCCACCCTCGGTCCCGACACGCCGATCCTGCGCTTGCCGAAGGATTTCGCCAGGAACACCCCAAAGGTCGAAATCCACAAGATCAGCGAATATGACGCCGACGGGCCGTTCTTTGCCT
>VXPN01000318.1 GCA_009839535.1 Boseongicola sp. SB0662_bin_57
GCTCGGGCTTCGCCCTCGCTCGCTGCTGTTGCACCTCAGAGTGGAACCCGGGCGCGAAGCTCGCCGCCCAGCTTGCGTGGCTGGAGGCCATTAGAGCCGAGTTGCCGCGCGACGGAATTCTTGTCGATGAAGTCACGCAGATGGGATACGTTTCACGGTTCGGATTCCCGAGCTACCTGCCAAGGACTGTTGTCACTCCCGGATATCAGGCGACGCTTGGGTACGGATACGCCACCGCGCTCGGCGTGGCTGACGCGCGGCGAGACGTGCAGGTCGTGAACTTCTGCGGCGATGGCGGGATCATGTTCACCCTGAACGAAATGGCGACCGCCGTCCTTCACGAAATCCCGATCACCACAGTCGTATTTTCGGACGGGCACTACGGCAACGTGAGAGGTCTCCAAAGAGACCACTACCAGGGTCGCTTCATCGCCAACGACCTCGCCAATCCCGATTTCGTGAAATACGCCGAAGCGTTCGGCGCCCAAGGGCTCCGCGCAACCACCCCGGACGAGCTGCGTGCACGCCTTCGAGAGGGCATGGCGCATGCGGGACCGACCCTGATCGAAGTGCCGGTCGGCGAATTCAACAGCCCGTGGGAATTCGTCCTGATGCCAAGGAACAGAGGACCTTGACATGCCGGATGGAGCCACCGCTGGATCCATGCGCAAAGCGACCGCGTCCTCACACAAGTGCGCAGCACCGGACCGTTAACGGTCGCCGCATGCATCGTCGGACCCCCCACCTTGCCGGCTTGCCGACGATTCGTTCCGATGCGGAATTCGGGACGAGGCACGCTTTCCCTTGATTCCTCTCGATCAGCGCAGCAGGGGAAGGCATGGAGTTCGAAAGCTACATGCACCTCGCCCTGGAGGAAGCCCGCGCCGCCGCAGATCGCGGCGAAGTGCCGGTGGGCGCCGTCCTGATCGGCCCTGACCGAAAGATCCTGGCGCGCGATGGAAACCGGACACGCGAATTGTCCGATCCGACGGCTCATGCGGAAATGCTGGTCATTCGCGCCGGAACGACGCGCCTCGGCTCCGAACGCCTGGCAGGATCCGACCTGTACGTGACGCTGGAACCCTGCGCGATGTGCGCGGCGGCAATCTCGGCGGCGCGGATCGCGCGCCTCTACTACGGCGCACCCGATCCGAAATCCGGCGGGGTCGCCCATGGCGCGCGCGTGTTTTCGCACCCGCAGGCGCACCACGCGCCCGAAGTCTATGAAGGCATTGGCGCAGAGGCCTCCGCGAAGCTGCTCCGGGACATGTTCCGGGACAAGCGCTGACCGAGCCGCCGAGGATGGCGATGCACGCGCCTCGCGAACGCGGTCCCCGTCAAGGCTTCACGCCCGCACCAATCGACGCTTCCGATGCCGTCGAGGACCGTGCGAACCGATGACCGTCTCACGACGCACGGCACGGGTCAGATTTCAATCGTCTCCATCACTTGCGGCGTCAGCACGTCAACTCCAGGCAGGCCGGCAACGAGCTCGTCCGCAGTTTGGGCGAGAATCGGAAAGGTCTTGTAGTGGCAGGGAATCACTGTCTTGAAATTGAAGTACCTCTTCGCCGCCCAGGCTGCGCCCTTCATGTCCATCGTGAAGTGCCCGCCGGCGCAAAGGATTCCGATGTCTGGTGCGTGGTATTCGCCGATCCAGGCCATGTCTGCCATGATGTCGGTGTCGCCCGAGACGTAGATGCAATGCCCTTCTCCGCGAATGATGAATCCGGCTTCGGCGCCTGCATAGACCGGTCCTGCATCGGAACCGAGCGAGGACGAGTGGGTCGCCGCGACCATCGAGACCGCGACCTTGCCCAGATTCACCGTGCCGCCCTTGTTGAAACCCACCGTCGCCACGCCCTCGGTCGCCTCCCAATGACCCATCAGGTCGTAGATGCCGACGAGCGGCGCCCCGGTCTCCCGCGACAGGGCAAGCGCATCTCCCGTGTGATCGCCATGCCCATGAGTCAGAAGGATGTGGGTCGCGCCCGCTATCGCGGTGTCCCGGCTCTCCGCTGGAAAGACGGGGTTGCCGCTCATCCAGGGATCCAGGAGCAGTGCCTGGTCCTCGATCTCGATCCGGAATCCGCCATGGCCCAGCCAGGTGAGTTTCATTTGTACCTCCCATATGTCCTGCATTCAGGATAACAGGAGACGACATGGACTTGACAGGCACAATCGACGGATATTGCGAACGGACGGATCCCGCGTTCTGGTCCGAGCCCGTCAACGCGGCCACCAACCTGGCCTTCCTCGTGGCCGCAATCGTGATGTGGGCGCGAACGCGCGGCATGCCGGCAGGACAGATGCTGTCGGCACTTCTCTTCCTGATCGGCGTCGGGTCCGGGCTCTTTCACACCTTTGCGACGGGATGGGCCGCACTTGCTGACGTCGCGGCAATCGTGCTGTTCACGTTGGCCTATCTCTACCTTGCAAACCGCGACTTCATGGGCTGGCCGATCTGGATTTCAGGGCTCGGCACCTTGGCCTTCCTGCCATATTCCCTGGTCCTGACGCGGGTCTTCGAAACGCTGCCGTTCTTCGCGATATCAAGCTTCTACTGGCCCCTGCCCCTTCTCATCCTCGCCTACGCGGCGTTGTTGCTGCGATCCTCCCCGGTGACGTCCCGGAACCTTGCGATCGGCGCGGGTGTCCTTTGCGTTTCGTTGACGGCCCGGTCCGTGGATGAACTGCTCTGCATGGCCTTCCCGCTGGGAACGCATTTCATCTGGCATCTGTTGAACGCCATCATGCTCGGCTGGATGATCGAGACCTGGCGTCGCCACGGATCCTGATCCCGCATTTCCCTCTTCGCCTGAACGCGACAGATGCCCTGCGCGAGTTCCTTGGCATGCGTGCCGACGCCAAGCTTCCGGGAACCCGGCCCGGACGACCGATCAGGGGCATGACCCCTGGATTCCGGCAGGCGCGGGTCGGGTTCCGGATCGCGCACCTCGAACCCAGGACGCTCCATGGACACCACGCAGACGAGGTCGGCGCCATCACCGGACACGCGCCCTTGCGGGGAACCATCCTGGCATCCTGTGCGCTTGCTCAAGGAGGGGACGGCTCAAATGAAAAGTGTCGGGCGTTCACGCTTGAAGATGCGATCAACGGGTTCGCTTCCCAGAAGTTCGCGGGCGTGCCGGTGGCCGGAATAGACGGCGGCCTGGATCGTTCCCGGAACTTCGGCGTCGCCGATGATGCGGTGCGGAATGTCGCGGCCGTGCAGCTCGCGTGACAGCTCATCGTTTGGCATCCGGTTGGTAACGGATATCAATGTCGTCCCGAGAACCGGGTCGACCCGGTCGCCGGTATCTGATCGCACGATGTGCAAGGCGCCGTTTTCCCAACTCGTGGCCGTTGAATTTGGATGCATGCTCACGCCGCACGCCTTCAGCTCGGCGACCATTCTTGGTTGCTCGAGCGTGCTCATCATCCAGCTGCCGACTATCGGAGCGCCGGTCACGATGCAGACGTCATGCCCCTTGTCCGCGAGATGCGCTGCAAGCGCGTTGGCCATGTAATAGTGATCGTCATCGTAAATGACGACCTTTCCGCCGGGCACCGCCCCGCTCAGGATGTCGTCGGGTGTCAGCGCATGATCTGCAAATCCCTCGATCGGATTCAGGTTGGAGCGGCCGCGCCCGTCATCCAGCCAGTGCGCACCGGTCGCGATGAGGACTTCGTCGGCGTTGAACTCCGCTATTCCGTCCGCATCCATGTTGCTGTTCGGAAACAGGCTGACATTTGCCAACTGTTGCAGCTGATACAGCCGA
>VXPN01000230.1 GCA_009839535.1 Boseongicola sp. SB0662_bin_57
CTCGATTCGGTCCCGGGCAAAACGGCGAAATTGCTCGCGGATCATTTCGAGCTCGCCATCAAGGCCCGTGGCGCCGAAGACGATGTCGCCATTCATGGTCCTGATCAGCTCCACAAGGCGCATCCGTGCGCATTGGGAGTTTCCTTTCCGGGTCAGCACGAGCACGTCGGGTGACAGCGCATCCTGCAGGTCTTCCGGCGAGAGGCCCAGGTCCCAAGGTCGCACGATTTCGTGCTGGCTCATCGGAATTCCGCCAACGATCTGGGAAAGGTACTCCCCGAAGGCGATTTGGTGGATCAGTTGCTCGACCTTGCCGAACCTTCCCTTGCCTTCGAGCCGCTCAGCCCATTGCTGCATTTGCCGCAAGGCTTCCGCGCAGGTTGCAAGCCACGCCAGGCCATGCGCGGCCGTCTGTTCGCGGTCCAGAAAGTCCGGATTGACCGCGCCGTTCTCGCTCACGAGATCCCGGACGCAGCCGATCGCCCGCGCCATGAGCGCATCGACCGATGCCGTGGCAGATCTGGTCAGTTTCAGGAGGCCCGTGAGGACAGTCGGTTCGGTCATGTTCCTGCCGGATTTTCGGACTTTCGCGTTCCGGGGTTTCTGCGCGCGCGAACGCTAGGGCTTTTGCAAGTGCAGCGCAAGAAGATTTCAAGAGAATGCGACATTTTGAACAAAAATGTCGCTTGTGATTCCGCTTTCTTGTGAGGGGCCGAGCCGATACGAGACGGCAATGACTGCGGAACTGGCAGCGATGGGAACCGTCGCGTTGTTTGCGGCGCTGGCTCTTGCACTTCTGGCGGGCGCCGTGAAGGGCATGACGGGCTTTGGCTTGCCGATGATCCTGGTCTCCGGGCTTGGGTCCTTTCTTTCTCCGGAACTGACGCTGGCGGGCATGATCCTTCCGGCCCTTGTCACCAATCTTTTCCAGGCGTTTCGGCACGGCGTCAGGGCCGCGTTCCAGTCTGCAAGGACGCACTGGCGCTACCTTGCAACGATGCTGGCATTCATGGCCCTCGGCAGCCAGCTTGTCCTGAGCATTCCGGCCGGGTTTCTGTTCCTGATCCTCGGAGCGACCGTCACGCTCTTTGCGTCGCTGCAACTGGCTGGCTGGCGACCGAAGGTGTCGACGCGGCATCAGCGACCGATCGAAATCGGCACCGGAGCCGCGGCCGGCATTCTTGGTGGCCTGACCGGAACATGGGGACCGCCCACGGCCCTGTATCTGACCGCCTTGGGTGTGCAGAGGACGGAGCATGTCCGCATCCAGGGTGCCGTCTATGGCGCAGGTGCGGTGATGCTGACGCTGGCGCATCTGCAATCCGGCGTGCTGTCCGGTGCGGGCCTGAACCTGTCGATTGCCTTGGTCATTCCGGCACTGGCTGGAGTGGCCATAGGCATTGCCGTTCAGGAACGGCTGGACCAGGAAAGATTCCGGACACTTATTCTGGCGGTTCTCGTGTTGGCCGGGCTGAATCTCGTACGACGGGCAGTATTGGGATAGGGTGAAGTTCACGGAAGACCATGTCGCTGAATCCTCGGACCCGGACCGGGATGCCGCCATCGCCGACCTGCTTGATGCATGCGATGATTTTGTCGGCACGGCGTGACCTGCCGTGATCTTCAAGAGATTTTCATGGCAATGCAGTTGGCTGGAGATGCGTGGCCCTGCGGATCGACGGACTTGCTGGGCCACCTGTTCCGACCCGGCAACGGCATGCGGTCTGCCGGACAGGCATTTCATCCGACCTGCGTCGCCACGTCGCGGCTCCTGGCTGATGCCGGCGCCAACCCGGACTCGCGCGCCGGGAACGAAGGCACGGCGTCACGCATCGCAGCAGGTGCTGCTATCAGGATTGTGTTATGACATCATGGGGTCATCGCAGGAGGAAAGGCATGCCGCAGATCCTGGTCCGTCAACTGGCCTCGGAAGCGCACCGCGCATTGAAGGCGCGTGCCCGGCAGCAGAAACGCAGCGCAGAGTCACTGGCCCGTGAGATTCTCGAAAGCGCGCTGGTGCCGGAACCGCGCACCGGTCTTGGAAGTCGCATCGCAGCCATATGGGACGGAGCTGAACTTTCGGACGTCGATCTGGAACGTGACCAGACATTGTACGAACCGATGGATCTGCAATGATCATTCCCGACACGAACGTCACTTTCGAAGTGACGATGCCCGACTCCTCGCCGTCCGTTCTCGCATGGCTCAATCGGCAAGCCGAGGATGCCCTGTATCTGACGACGACGGTCTCCATTGCGTAAGTCAGCGCGGGTGTTCACAAGTTGGACGCTGGCATGCATCGTCACGATCTTGAGCGCAGGCTGAAGGAGACCGTCGCCATAGCCGAGGTTGCGACTGGGGACGCACGGACGTTGGGATGCCGCCTGCATCAAGCGGAGAATGGTCAAGCACCGGTCGACCCGTGCACTGACCCGATGGCATGGTCCGTGCAGTGACGTTCCACCATTTCGACTTGGCCAAGCGTTGCATCGAGCCTGTCTCCGGACTCCAGCCGGAGCTTTTCGGCCTCAAACGGCTTTCGGGCCTGCACGGCAAGGGTCCTGTCCGGATTCAGCCCAGTGCGCACGTTCGTGTCCTTCCCCGCGTCGGGGCGGCGAAGCGCGAACGTGTTCCTCCGGATCGCGGTCGGCCCCGCGCCAGCAGGAACCGGATGGTGTGCCGTCCGGGATGGGAGGCGTGGTTTGGCGTCAGCGTGCAGAGGCAGGCGAGAAAGGCCGTTGCGTTGTGAACCGGCATGCCGTCCGGGTCCTCTTGTCCGCCGCCTTGTCCTTGGCCGATCCGGAGACATGGCGAATTGCTGGTGGCGCGTCAGCAACTGTCCGACTTCGTCGGCAGCTCGGGCCTGGAGTCCGGTTGAATGCCCCGGTCGGGAAGTGATAGGCCCGGGACAGGGTCGTCACGGCTTCCTCGTGCCGCGTCGATTTGCTCTGCAGCGCCAGGCTGTCGCATCGGAACCGTGGGGGCTGACCTGAACTGACCGGCGATCCCGCATGTCGCATCTCGAACCGGGCGGCACTCCGGAAAGCCGCCCAAGTCGCTACTTGTGCAAGAGGCCCTGGCATGGCGTACAAACTCATACTTGGTGATCGTGCATATTCCAGCTGGTCCATGCGTGCCTGGCTGCTCTTCGAGCGCTGCGGCATCCCGGTCGATGTCCGCTTTGTAAGCCTCGGCGAAGGCACGGTCGCCGAACGGCTCGTGGCCCACCCGCCGGCACGAACTGTCCCGACGCTCGTTGCGGACGATGGTTCAGTCATCTGCGATTCACTTGCCATCGCCGAGGAGCTGGCAACGCGCCATCCTGATGCGGGGTTATGGCCCGGCTCTTCTCGGGCCCGCGCCATGTCGCGGAGTCTCGCTGCCGAGATGCATTCAGGCTTCGCCGCGTTACGCAATGGCTGTCCGATGAACCTGCGCTGTGCCTACGAGGACTATGCCCCGTCCGAAGATGTCCTGAACGACCTTGCCCGAATTGAGGCGATCTGGGCTCATGCGCTTGATGCCTTTGGCGGTCCGTGGCTCTGCGGAGCATATTCCGTGGCAGATGCCTTCTTTGCTCCGGTAGCCGCACGCATTGCCGGCTACGGTCTTCCGGTCCGGTCCGGATCAGGATCGTATGTCGAAGCCCATCTGGCGGACCCTGCCTTCCGGCGCTGGCGTGCCATGGGGCTCGTGGACGGTCCGGATCTGTCTCGATTCGCACGCGACCATGCACAGCGCGCATGGCCCGGGCCGGCGCCGCTGCCTGCATCGGCGG
>VXPN01000307.1 GCA_009839535.1 Boseongicola sp. SB0662_bin_57
AGCCACTCGTTCATCACGGCAAACCCGTTGTCGACCTCGCCAAGCACCTGGGTTCCGGGCAGCCGGCAATCGTCGAATGTCAGGACGCAGTTCTTGTAGCCCCTGTGGCTGACCGAGTTGTATCCGTCCCGCACCTCGAAGCCCGGATGGCCGCGGTCGACAAGGAACCCGGTGATCCGCTTCTTCGCACCCTTCGGGGTCTCGTCGACGCCCGTCGCCACGAAGACGATGAAGAAGTCCGCATGTTCCGCGCCGGAAATGAAGTGCTTGGATCCGTTCACGATCCAATCGCCTCCCTCGCGGACCGCCGTGCATTTCATGCTGCGAATGTCGGAGCCGGCATCCGGCTCGGTCATGGCCAAGGCATCCATTCTCTCGCCGCGGACAGCAGGCAGGAGATAGCGCTCCCGCTGCTCCCCCGTGCACGCCATCAGGACTTTCTGGGGTCGCCCGAAGAAATGCGTGAGCGCCATCGAGCCGCGTCCCAGCTCCCGCTCCACGAGCGTGAAATCGACGTGGGAAAGCCCGGCGCCGCCCACCTCCTCCGGGAAATTGCATGCATAGAAGCCGAGGTCGATGACCTTGTTCCTGATCTCGTCGCCCAGTTCGCGCGGGACATGCCCGGTGCGCTCGATCTCGGCTTCGTGCGGGTAGATCTCCTTCTCGACAAAGCTCCGCACCGTGGAGACGATCATCTCCTGCTCTTCATCCAACCCGAAATCCATGGCTCCGGCCCCCTTGTGCGCCCGGCGGAGTTAGCGCTACTTCCGTTTCGGAACCAAGCGGAATCCGACAGTTCCGTGCCGATTGCGAAAATAATCCCTCGTCCGCGTACCAACGCAGGCAGCAAATGCGAGGCAACCATGGGAAATGAAATGCTGCCGGTCTTCACCGGACCGGAACTATGCGCTTTGGAAGCTCACGAAGTCGTGGACCTCCTCAAAAGGCGGGAGATTTCCCCGGAAGAGCTTCTCGACGCGTCATTCGCCAGGATCGAGACGGTCGAGCCGGCAGTCAACGCCATGCCCACGACATGTCCCGACCGCGCCCGCGCGGCAGCCAGGACACTCTCGCACGAGCAAGCGGACCATCCGGGCTGGCTTGGCGGCCTGCCCCTCGGCATCAAGGACCTGGATCGGGTCAAGGGCGTCCGGACAACGTTCGGAACCCTGGGTCTTTCGGATCATGTCCCCGACTTCTCGGACCACTTTGTCGAAAGGCTGGAGCAGCGCGGCGGGCTTGTTGTCGGCAAGACCAACACGCCCGAGATGGGAGCGGGCGGCAACACCTTCAACGCCGTATTCGGCGCGACGAGGAACCCGTGGAACACAGCCCTCAACCCCGGCGGGTCCTCGGGAGGGGCCGCCGCCTCGCTCGCCACGGGCGAAACGTGGCTTAGCCAAGGCTCCGATCATGGCGGTTCGTTGCGCACGCCGGCGGCCTATTGCGGCGTTGTCGGGCTTCGCACCACGCCTGGCCGCGTGCCGACGGCGCTCGTCGCGGGCGTCAGCGCCGCGCACATTGGCGACGGCGTGATCGGCCCCATGGCGCGCTCGGTTCGGGATTGTGCGCTGTTTCTGGATGCGCTCTCGGGATTCGAGCCGCGGTTTCCGCTGTCCCTGCCTTCGGTGGAAGCGTCATTTCAGGATGCCGTTGCGAGATCGACGCCAAAGGTGCGAATCGCCTTTGCTTCCGATCTTGGCGGCCTCTGCCCGGTGGAGGCCCCGATCCGTGACGCTCTCGCATCGGCCCTCGAGAGGGTCGAGGCCGAAGGCGGAACGGTCATCGAGGACTGCCCGGACCTGACAGGCCTGGAAGACACGTACCGAAAGCTGCGGGCACTCGGCCTCGTGGCTTCCTTCTCGCGCCTGCCAAAGGACGTCCATCGGCATTTCAAGCCGGCGCTGCGCGACAACTGGGCATATGCACGGACCCTGACGCTTGATGACTTTGCCGACGCCTACATCGACCGGACAAGGCTCTTCCTGGTGATGCAGGGCTTTCTTGAGGAATTCGACGTGCTTGCCTGCCCGACCGTTGGCTGCATGCCGAGGAATTCGGACATCGAGTGGATCGACGAGATCGAGGACGAGACCTTCGACGACTACCTTGGCTGGATGAAGTTTGCCTTTCTTGCAACGACCGCCGGGCTGCCCGCGGCCTCGGTTCCGGTTGCGGTTTCCGAGCAAGGCCTGCCCATCGGCATCCAGCTTGTCGGACCGCCCAGGGGAGAAGCGAAGGTGCTGGCCGTCGCACGAGCGATCGAGATGGCGGTCGGCGGCCCGTTCGGGCCGATCGATCCGGTTGTCGCAAAGTAGCGAAGGACCCTCGGCGCGAGAAGTCGGTTGTGGGACGCGCTGCGGCACCGGTGCTCGGGCCTCGCAGCACCGTCCTCGTCAGGCACATTCCAACAAGAGCTGCGCCCGGAGCGGCACCTGTCCAAGTTTCCCCAATGGGAGAAGGCTGGACCTACGGCAGCAGCATCGCAGCCGATCCCACGAGCAGCACGCCCATCACCGTGTCGAATGTGCATCTGGAACGCCGGTCGACCAGCCAGCGGGATATCAGTTGGCCCGCGAAGGCCCAGATCGTGAGGCAGGGCGCCATGACCGCCACGAAGATCACGGCCAGCGACGCCATTCCGGCCAAGGTTCCGCCCACGGCGGAGACCGCGGTGACCACCAGGACCCAGCTTTTCGGATTGAGCAGTTGGAAGCTCGCGACCCCCCATGCGGTTGCCGGCAGGGCCTGGTCGTCGGTGCCGCCGCCTGGTCCGCTGGCCTTCCGTACCAGGCAGAAGCCAAGCCAGATCAGGTAGGCGGCCCCAGCGATGCGCAGGACCGGCTGGATCTCAGGGACCATTTCGAACAGCGTTCCGGCACCGGCCCAGACAAGGACCAGCAACGCGATCGAGCCTGCGATCACGCCCGCAATCGCAGGCAGGGCCGCCGCGACGCCACCACGCAGCGAGGCGGACATGACGATGAAGTTGTTCGGGCCAGGCGTGATGGCGGCAACGGCCACGATGGTTAGCACCGCAAGGAATGATGTCATTTCGAGACCTGTCCACTTTCGTTCGGGCGCCTGGCCAGCGGTTCGAACTCAGCCACCCCGCCGGCGCGCAGGCTGACCAGCGGCGCGCCGAACGCGTCCCGTGCATGCGGCGCTGTCCAGTCGCAGTCCGGACGTTCGGAAATGATGCCATGTGGATTGTGGTCGCCGTCATGGAGGAAATACCCGGACTGGATGGCGTCGAAGTCCACGTCCCTCGCGAAAGGCTCCCAGCCGATGAGATCGCGGGCGTAGGCCCAGAGCATCGGGTAGTCCGCCAGCCGGCGTCTCGTGCACCGGAAATGCGTGTGATAGACGACGTCGAATCTCGCCAGCACCGGGAACAGCACGAGGTCCGAAAGCGTCAGCCGCCGACCGAACATCAGCCGGCCGCGGGCGAGACGCGTCTCGAGCAGGTCGAGCGTTTCGAAAACGTCTGCCACGGCACCGTCGTAGTTGCGCTGGCTTCGTGCCAGGCCGGCGCGGTAGACGCCATTCGCAAGGCCCAGAAAGACCTGGTCATTGAGTTCGTCGATCTCCGGCCGGAGATCCTTGGGGTACAGGGTGACGTTGTCATCGGAGAGGCAGGAATCAACGCGGTCGAAGGCCTTCATGATCTGCAACGAATCGTTCGAAACGACACGGCGATTCGCGCTGTCCCACAGCAGGGGCACGCTCGCGGTGCCGGTATAACTCTCGTCCGAGGCAGTGTAGACCTCGTGCACGT
>VXPN01000032.1 GCA_009839535.1 Boseongicola sp. SB0662_bin_57
TGGCAGGCCGATGCGAAAGTTCCGCAACATATCCCGGGCCGCAACATATCTGCAGAGATGTTGCATGCAACATCTCTGCAGCTTGTCCAGGGGCCGGGAACCGGCCTTCGGTCGCGAAGCGTGCGGGTTGCCGCGTAGCTTGGCCGAGAAGCCGTCGCCTTCAGGCGACGGAGTGTTCACGGCGTGACCTTCACGAGGTGTGGTTCAATTCGTTGGCTGCGGCCTTTCACGCCCGCACTTTCCTGGGGATGCGTGCAGGACAAGGAGTGGATGAACCGGCCGGCAGTGTGCTGCCAAAGGCAAAGGAAAGGATCGCATGGCAGGGGGGCTTCCAGCGACTGGACGCGAAGTGCGTTGGCGGAGTGGGCCGCCATGCAAGTCGCGATGCTTGTGCCGTTAGGTCATTGCAGTCGAGATTCCGCAAGGGAACACGGAGGGTCGCAATTTGAGTCAAGGCAGTTGCGACATTTGGCAAGATCCGAGGCTTGTCCCTCAGGCTGTCCAGCATGCAGGACATGGCAGGTCTTGAACCACATGAAGCACGGCATGTTGCGCATTGGTCGGTCAACGGAGCAATCCCCCAAAGTCCTGATCCGTGGTTGCCTGGGCTGAACAGCTTGCTTGTGTGAACCGCGTTCAATGCCTTAAGCTGGTCATAACCAAGGTTTGGAGGGCGACATGCCGCCCAAGAGTCGTGCCGGAGCCGCGCCGTTCCCGGTCGAGGTTGCTGGCGCTGTGCCGGGCATGCCGGATCCGGCCGATCTGTACATGGCGCTGGATCTCGGCACCAATTCGTGCCGCATGCTGATTGCCCAGCCGAAGGGCAGTCAGTTTCATGTCGTCGACAGTTTCTCCAAGAGCGTTCAGTTGGGACAAGGCCTTGAAGCCAGCGGTTTCCTTTCGCGCCAGGCGATGCGCAGAACGTTGAATGCACTGAAGGTCTGCCGCGCGAAACTCGACAGGCATGGCGTCAAGCGCATGCGGCTCGTCGCCACCGAAGCCTGCCGTCGAGCACGGAACGGCAAGTCTTTCCTCAAGACAGTCGCTCGCGAAACCGGGTTTGACCTGGAAGTGATAGCTCCCGACGAGGAGGCGCGTCTGGCAGTGATTTCCTGCGCGCCACTTGTTTCGCAAAAAACCGAGCAACTGCTTGTTGTCGACATTGGCGGCGGCTCTACCGAACTCGTCTGGATAGACCTAAGCCGTGTGCAGAAGATTGAGCGCCCACGGGCAATCATGCGCCTCAAGACCGGATTCACGCCGGATCCTTCGTCGCCATTCCCCACGGCTCATGTCGTCGACTGGATATCCGTGCCGCTGGGCGTTTCGACGCTTCGCGACCAGTTTGTCGATGTTGAAAGCGATGCAGCGCGATTTGCCTTGATGAGTTGCTGCTTTGAAGAGTGTCTCGCGGAATTCTCGCCATACGAAGCGCAACAGACGCGCGAGGGTTTCCAGATCATCGGCACTTCCGGGACGGTGACCACGGTGGCCGCGAGTCACCTTGGACTTGTCAGGTATGACCGGACGAAGGTGGACGGGCTCAGAATGACTTCCGACCAGATCGACAAGGTCATCAACAAGTATCTTGATCTTGGACCCCAAGGTCGCCGTGCTGACCCCCGCATCGGGAACGGCCGGCATACCTTGATCATGTCGGGCGCTGCCATCTTGCAGGCCCTGCTCAGGATCTGGCCGACTGACCGCCTCACCGTTGCGGACCGCGGCTTGCGTGAGGGTCTCCTGTACGCGCAGATGTCAGCTGATGGCGTTCTTGAAGACGGCGTCTACTAGCGTCACATCGTGACCTGGATCTTTCGGTGTCTGGTGACGCTTGGCGCCGTCGGACGCGCCGTGAGCAGGACCCGTGTGCGTTGGGGCCAATGCTTGTTCCGCATTCTGCCGGTCGTGGCTTTATCCGTTCAGGTCGCAGCCGAGGAACTTGCGGTTGTTCTGCAGCGCCGCGTGAAGCACGGAAAATGATCCGGCAGCGGGGTCAATGACAAAATCCCCCTCGTTGCTCACGGCAGACATCAAGCGTCCCTGCAGTTCGACCGGCTTGGCGTGCGGATGCTCGCGTGTCGATGCCTTTTCCAATACGACGTCCGTGATGTTGTGGACTTTCCACACGCCCTTTGCCCTGACAGGCCGTCGTTGCAGGACAATGCAATGCTCTGCACGGCGCCTGGTGCGATACCCCATGCCGAACGTGCCCTTGTCCCATGTCACCAGGTCGACGATTTCCAGTTCCGTGCCTTCCAGCCAAGGACGCACCCCTTGGCACAGGTGAAACTTGTCGACCCAAAGGAACAGATGTCCGGACGGAATCAGGGCGCGGCCAATGCCTTGCACGAACTTGGCAATCACCGCCTCAGGCATTTGCGTCATGGCGCTGCGTCGTGTTCCGCGCGACTTGCCTTCATTGCCATAGGAAAGCTTTTCGAGAACGCCACGGTACTGTGGGTCAAGAAAGGCGACGGGAATGGCGGCCTCCGGGAGCATGGACAGGAATTCCAGGCCATCCATCTTCAGGCGGGTGTTGGGTCTGAGGGATATAGGCAACGTGAGCCTGGGCGCATTCACGGTCCGTTCATTCGAGAAGACGGCCTTGGCAGCCGCATCTTTCTCGGGGCTCGACTTCTTGGTCGTCTTCTGTCGTGTGGCAGGCATGATCGTCCTTTCTTGACCCGGGTCGTGGCGTTCACTGACTGGAGCCGGGCCCGTGTGAATTCCCGTTCAATTTCGGAGACTTGCGGCCTTCTGGGCCAAGGCTTCGATTTCGTTCCAACGACCGCCAGACACCAAGTCGGCCGGCGCCACCCAGGACCCGCCGACACATATCGTGTTCTCAAGGTCCAGATAGTCTCTGACATTGCCCATGTTGATGCCGCCAGTCGGACAAAACTTGATCTGGGGCAGGGGAGCGGCAAGCGCCTTCAGTGCCGCGGCGCCGCCTGACGCCTCCGCAGGAAAGAACTTCTGGACCGTGTATCCCCTTTCCAGCAGACGCATCGCCTCGCTTGCCGTGGCGGAGCCCGGAATGATTGGAAAGTCCTCCGCTTCGGCAGCGCCGAGCAGTTGCTCCGTAGCCCCCGGCGAGACGCCGAAAACTGCCCCGGCGTCCTTTGCCGCGCGAACATCGGATGCCGCAAGGACCGTTCCGGCTCCGATCACGCTTCCCTTGACCTTGGTCATGGCACGAATTGCGTCAAGAGCCGCCGGCGTTCTGAGCGTGACTTCCAGCACGGGCAGCCCGCCGCTGACCAACGCATTGGCCAGCCGTCCGGCCTTGCCGGAACTGTTGATGGTCAAGACCGAAATGACAGGCGCCAATTGGCAGATCCGGGCCGTCTCGCGGCAGCCTTCCTGGGGAGTCATGATGGCCGCGCCCACTCAAGGCACGGCTCTGCACGTAACTGCCGGATCGCATCCAAGGGACGCCTCAAGGGGTTGATCGCTTGCGAACGCCTCTGTCCGATCAGCCCTGACCACCAGGGAAGGAACTGGCTCGTCCGGCCCTTCGGGTCGCAGTCACACCCAAGCCAATCTGGAAAGGGCCCAAGGGCCAAGGATGAGACTTTCAATGTGCAGGCGCCCCGCAGCAAGAAATGCAGTTTCCGCATGACTGGCATGCAGACAGCCAAGCTTCAAGATGTCTTGTTGCCGCTTATGTGAGGCAGGACCAGCCATGGAGTGCCAAATGATCACCCTGAATACATCCGACGAAATTCAAAGAATCGAACTCAAGGCCCGCAAGCTTCGCGCCGAGTT
>VXPN01000428.1 GCA_009839535.1 Boseongicola sp. SB0662_bin_57
GTCGAAGATGTCTTTGTGATCGCGGTAGTCCGGCATTCCGGTTGTCCGAATGGGCAACCTCTTGGGAACGGGGGCGTGTTGGCTCGGAAGTCCGAAGAGGTCGAGGAACGCGGCGCGTTGCTGGTGATTTCCCGAACTGGAGCCGCGCGGCGATCCGGGGCCACAACCGGGAGACATGCGGGTGCTAG
This sequence comes from Boseongicola sp. SB0662_bin_57, assembly GCA_009839535.1. Classification (GTDB taxonomy): domain Bacteria; phylum Pseudomonadota; class Alphaproteobacteria; order Rhodobacterales; family Rhodobacteraceae; genus JAJEFO01. The sequence continues at coordinate 189 of VXPN01000428.1, forward strand.
CATCAGATATCAATGAATTATGGACGATGGCGATGCCGTACGACAAGACGGACGAGAGCTTCGCGGGCGAGATTCACTTCTTCATTGACGCGATCGCGGCAACATCACTCTCAACGGGCCTTTGAATTGTCAGTAAAGTTCGTCCGTCAGTAATTGTGCGGAGGATTGACCGTCGACTGCAGCAACTGGCTAGGCATCCTGTTTGGTGATCCCAAGCAGTACCATTAGCTTGTGCCCGATGTGGGAGCCTCTGCTCTCCCAGAAGATGTGTTCGATCTCTATGACTTGGAATCGCTGGCCTTCAGTTAGAGGAACATCTCAACTTTCTATGGTGCGGTGCTCGAAGTAGTCGCCGGTTGCCAATGCAGGAAATGAGTTGTCGCTTCTCCAAGCTGCGCTTGGGTCATTTTGCCAGGAAGACACGTAGACCTCGAGATGATACCGAACTGGCAGGGCTTTCATTTGCACTCCCATCGTGAAGCGTTGATTGGCCGCCTGACGATGAGTGGGGCTAGCGAAGTAGCATGTCGGGTGTGGATGGTCAAACTGATCAAATCTGAGAATCTGAGATGTGGCATCGGACGTCCTGACGCGTGATCGGCACCGTGCTGGCGACGAAATGCTGGAACGCTCAAACCGAGACCAAGGCAATGTACTGAAGAAGGGAAATGGCTCATGCCAGAGGTCAGTCAAGGATTTCTATTGTCGCTAATATTTGTCCCAACGATCCTTCTTTGCCTTGGAGCCGCTTTCTGGTGGTTGTGGGAGATGGCTCGCATGTGGAAAGTCAGCCGTTCTTGGAGAGACGCTGCTTTAAGTGCTCGAGGACTGGATGGCAGCACTCCGCTTCATAATGCCGGCCCCGCCTGCCGGCAGTCTCCTCCAGACCCGGGTGCACCCGCCGCGACCCGTCCTGCGGCCTGGCATCTGACCGATAGCGGTGCCAGCAACACCATCACGTCGTCGCGTCTCGACATCGCCTGCTTCATGGAGATGACGCGGAAATCGCCGCCTGTCTGCTTCGGCAGGTTCCATCTCCTCGAAGGCTGGGCCTTGGGCTTGGGCCTCACCCTGGAACGGCCGAACCGCAACACCTGTCACGTGAGGGGCCGGGTCGGCAACGGCACGGTCGAGGCCAGTTTCAGCCAGCTATGGGTTCGCGCCGGCTACGAGGGATACCGCAGGAGCTTCCTGGAATTTCACCGCGATCAGTGCGAATCCTTCCCGGACGATCTCCGCAACGTGGACGCCGATCATGTCGTCAGCAGGTCGCGCGTCCCGAAGGACGCATGGGTGCAGCTCTTTCCGGTCGAGGCGGCCGCCAACCGGCGATACGGCAGCGCCTTCGAGAGACGTTTCCCGGAGGTCGGGCCAGAGACGAGGCAGCTGGACCTGTCTCCCCTGACCGCGTTCAAGCTGTTCTGCGGACGCGTTCCGGTCGACGTGTGCGAACTCGATCGGGCGATGGAGCACGTTCGCGGCCACTTCCTGCAGGACATTCCTGAAGTCAGCGCCTTCTGCGATCGCATCGAGCGCGCGGTCCGATGCCACATGGACCGCGACGGCGAAGGAGCCCGTCGCCACGACGTCCCCGCGTCCGGCGAGGCGCGGGCTTCCGAGACCGACAGCATCGCAGCGGCCTTCGGCCGGTTGATGTCGTCCGGGACGCCCCTCCATTACGCAGGCCAGAAGGGAAACGCCGCGCTTGCCTCGGTTCTCCTGTACCAGGAAGAGGATCCGGATGCGCGGCTGGACGACGGCGGCACGCCGCTGCACTACGCGGCGAATTTCGGTCACGCCGACGTCGTGCAACGTCTGATCGCTGCCGGCGCCGATCCAGATTCCACCCGCGGCCGCGGCACGACACCCCTGCACCTCGCGTCCTGGCGCGGCCACCCGTCCGCGGCTGCGGCACTCGTTGCCGGCGGCGCGGATGTCGACCGCGTTCTCGACAGTGGCGGCGCTGCCCTGCATCTGGCTGTCCAGGAAGGCCACGCGAAGGTCGTGGCCGCCCTCCTGAAGGCGGGAGCGGACCCGGACATCCGGCGCCTGGACGGATGCTCGCCGCTGCACCTCGCGGCGTGCCTTGACAGGCGGACGATCTCCCGGCTGCTGATCAGGCACGGCGCCGATCCCGGTGCCGCCCGCACCTGCGGCACGACTCCCCTGCACCTCGCGGCCTGGCACGGCCATCCGTCCACGGCCGCCGCCCTCGTTGCCGGCGGCGCGGATGTTGATCGCGTTCCCGAAAGCGGCGGCAGCGCCCTGCATCTGGCTGTCCAGGAAGGCCACGCGAAGGTCGTCGCCGCCCTTCTGAAGGCGGGAGCGGACCCGAACGTCCGTCGCTTCGACGGATGGACGCCACTGCACCTCGCGGCGTGCCTTGACAGGCGGAGGATCTCTCGCCTGCTGATTGGGCACGGCGCCGATCCTCGCTCCGCCCATGACGACTGGCAAACGCCGTTCGATCTGGCGGGCCCCGAATGGCGCGCCGCAGTCTCGAATCAGATTCCGGGCAGCCCGGGCCAGGCCGGTCGGCGACCGTGATCGCTCCCGTTCGGTTCGGCCGCCACGACCGGGAAAGGCCGTGCGACAGGCCGAACAGGGATCTGTGGCTCCGGCCCGCCGGAGATGACCGGAAACACGCGCTTGATCGCTGGAACTTGCCGGACTGGCACCCCCTGCCCATCAAACCAGACGCGCGGATTCCCCCATCCCATGTTGTCAGCGACACGGTAACACGGGATGCGTCAATGGCGCATTCGGGTCTGGGGGACGCCGGGCTGGGCAACGACCCCTCCTGCCCGGCCCGTCGAGTCGTGGAAACGGCGGCCGCCTTTGTAAGCATTCGGAGAACCCGTGGAAATTCGGAAGAACACGCATCATGAGCCCCCGCGAAAGCAAGGATTCCTTGAGCTTCTACTACCCGCGTCATTACCGAATTTGCAAATTCCACGGCTCGACCGAATGGTTAGCCGTCTTTGCCGAGGCGTCGTGTTGCGATAGTGTTGACACGCTGCATGAGCGTTTCGAAATCGAGGAATTATTGCAGTTGTTTCAGCGTTGTAGCAAAAGTCACCTTCTGATCCGCAACGAGCGCAACATCTACGCCCGTTGCCTGAAAACGGCCCAAGTTGCCGTGAAACGTGCATGGCATGAAGCCGAACACGCAAACGTCAATCAACGCGATGATCCGACTTGGATTTCGTCTTTTCCGCGCGTCGCCGGGTCCATGCCCGGATCATCGAAACAAAGCAAGAATATTCCCGGTCCTTGTCCAAGAAATGTTGCGTTTGTTGCTTGATCGTGAGGCGGTGTTGAACGTGGATGCGACGAACGTGGTCGAGACCCGTTCCTCATAGCGATAGTGCTGGACGAAGTTAGGAACTGTATGGGTTTTGTTGGCAAAGCAGGTCTGGAGTTCGCAGACGCCTTTCACAGAAAGCCGCTCCCCGACAAGTAAGCGTCCGGCAGGTCCATGGTGGCCAGGCGCGCCCGGCCCGTCGCAAGACAATCCGGCAAGAGCATCCATGTTTCGAGTCAAGCCCGGATTCGGTCTTTTTCGACGGGT
>VXPN01000079.1 GCA_009839535.1 Boseongicola sp. SB0662_bin_57
GGTGGGTCAAAATTGAACGCGATTCCTGGGTCAGTTTTGAACTGGACTTGACACCTCTGGAGGCATCCCGTGATCGCGGCCCGCTCGATCGCACGCTGAACCGCGCCTGACGCCGCCGCCGGCAGACCGAGACGTGTCGCCTGGCGCTCTGCGAAGCCGCTCAACTCCTCCACGGAAAGATCTCCGAGCTGAACGATCTCGCACCGGCTCCGCACGGGTTCGGAGACCAGCCCGATCTCGTTCGCCGTGAGCACCCAGCTCAGGTGGCTCATGTCCACTCCGATCCTGTAGTACGGGCACTGCCAGCGCTGTGCGCTGCCCGGTTCCAGCAGGCCGAGAAGCGCGGGCTGGAACGCAAGCGAGCCACCGGACGTGTAGCGCTTCGTGTCCCCTTTGTCGACTTCGTCAACGACGATGACCGGGTTCGCGACCCGGGACGACATTACCGTCTGCAAAGGCCGGCCCGGCTGCTGATCCCTCCAGCCGCGCTCCGTTCCGGCCAAGGCCATGCTCGACAGCCCTTGGCTGGCATCGATCACGCAATGCGGCAGGTCGAGTGCCCTGGACAGACCGCACGCCCAGGCGGTCTTGCCGATCCCTGGCGGCCCATGAAGAAGCAGTGGCCCGACACTGATCGGGCAGCCCCTCCGTGCGCAGCGCCGGAGCGCGTACCAGACGGCGGTGGTCGCAGCCGCCATCCAGGGAAACTCGGCATGCAGCGACGCTGCCACTTCGTCGGCCGTCGCCTCGTCGGCAATGGCCTTGACCGGAACCATGCCGGCCAGCTCGAGAAGGGCAGCACGGTCACGATCGGCGTTCATGTCGGAAAGGTGACCCAATGACACCTGATTCGCGGAATCCCGGAGCGCGACGATTTGTTTCGCACGGACGTGAATTCGCTGCCTATCGAGGTGCCTCAGCCCGAAGTCGTCCACATCCCCCTCAAGTTCGTTCATGTACTCGTCAAATTCGTCCGGATGCGCGTCAAATGCGTCCATGTACGCCTCAAAGTTGTCCATGTCCGCCTCCACGGCGTCCATGTGCGCCTCAAAGGCGTCAAGGTCCGCATGGATGGGCGAACCCCTCTTCTTGAAGCGCACGCGGGCCAGATGCTTGGCAAGCCGACGACAAATTGCGTCTATGTCCGACTCGGCGAAAACCGCCGGATGGAACAGGCGAATCTTCATTTCGGAGATTGCTGACATGTCCGAGATCCTCGATGATTTCCGTCCGCCGGGAACGGCGTGCGGCGCTATACAGGCAAAATGAGAGAGGGCGGCACGGTAACCGCCAGCGGTTCAGGCCCAGAAACCGGGCTCTCGCTTCGGCGCCGGGGCTGAGCAGTGTCTCTGATTCAACCTCACCATGCCGGGCGGCTCGCATGGTTCCCTTGGCCGATCAAGTGCAATTGTGCAGTTTGTCAGCAACAGGCCGCATTTTCGTCACAGGTGGCAAGCGATGCGCGCTGCCTCATGGTCGCTCCCAATTCCAGGAAGCGGCGAACCGCGGAATTGGACGGAGGATGAGCGGAATCGGCAGGTTCAACCAGAGAACCTCTTCGAGAGGAGGCCGTCCGGAATCGGGGCCGCAGCCGAGGCTCGGATTTCGCCGCCCCAGAGGTGCCACTGCGCGTTCAGGCCGATTCGGCCCTGAGATCTCCAGGAGGTTCCTTGCCTCGCGTCCGCATGCCAATCCGAGCAGGTGCACAGGCTCGCCGCGGTCGCGGCACTTCTCCGCATAGCCTCGTTCCGGCATCCGGGCGAGCGCCGAATCCAGCGCGGCATCGGCGTCTCCCTCGCCGTCGGCCATCTTGAACTCGAGGACGAACACCTGATGTCGCCCGTCAACACTGCCATGTCGGCGCGGCCGCGGCTCGAGGCGTCCTCCGCACGAACGTCCACCCCGATGGCCCTGAAGCACATGTGCAGCAGGCTCGCGTACCAGGCCTCGTAGCGGGCAAGGTCGCCCGTCCCGTGCCATCGGCAGGGGATCCCCGACAGGTACGAGCGGTGCCGCTCGGCAGGTGCATCCCGGGCACTTCAGGCTTTTCGATCGCGTACGACTTGGCGGCTTGAAGGAACCGAGTTCCACAATTCAGCGGCGACTTTCCCAAGAACGAGAATTCGGCTGCAATCCGCGCCCCTTGGCGACACATCGGCCTTGCCACGTAGACGAAACCGGTGCGCGGAGGCGCGACGCCACCGCTCGGGGCATCAACGATCGCTTGATCGACGCTCACGTCCATCTTTTTGGCCGCGCCCATGGTCGCCACCGCACTGGAGACGAACTGCGATCCGACCTCCTGGAGCTTCCGGCGGCTTGCGCGAATATCGAAAACCTCCTTGTCCTTCCGGAACGTCCGGTCGCCCACACAGAGTCACTTCAGTTCAGGGACGGCCCGGAGTCTCCGAGACGGCCGATTCCATAGCCGGCCAGCGCAATCACGAAGAGCTCGCGGCACGATCATTGCCGGATTCCGGCCCTTGACGTGGTGCGGCCTTCGATGCACCGGCCGGAAGCACAAGGTTCCAGAAGCGCCTCCAGGACATCGCGGCAAGGATGATCGCAAACAGCGCGGATGACGCCAGGGTCATCCGCCAGTCGTATTCTCCGGCCACATAGGCGCTCATCAGCGAAACGAATGCCGCCGCCGCCGCGAATCCAAGCGCCCGGGAGAACAGCTCGATGCGCGGCACAATGAGAACTGTCGCAGCATTGATGGCTGCTGCCACCGCAAAGAAGGCCGCCACCAAGTCCAGCGTCGCAGTGCAGCGAATCAGGTTCCCGAGCGTCGCGCCATCTGCCTCGCAAACATAGTCGGTGAGAACCAGCATGTAGATCTTCAGGACAAGAGCGATAGCCAAGGCAACGCCAAGAACGATGCTCATCGCGGTCGCGATGATTGTCATCGGCCGTTCAACTGCGAGTTCGTATCTCTCTGAACGCTGGCGATTCTCCGCAGTCATCCGCCTGCCCCCAGTCGAGAAATGACTCGGTCAACGCTTGTAACCTCAGCAACATTCGCCATCGCAAAGTCAATCGACGCCCTGTGCCACTCGCCATTCATGGTCGAACAGGCATCCTCGGGCACGATCACCCGGAACCCCTTGTCCGCGCCAGTGCGAGCGGTGTGTTCGACGGACATGTTGGTCCATGCACCGGTGTTGATCAGCGTGTCTATCCCGCCGTGCCGGAGGTAGCTTTGCAAGCGCGAGGTTTCCCACGGACTCATCGACATTTTTTCGACGACAAGATCGGATCCTTGCGGCTCAAGCCCGGCGACCGGGGCGGCGCCCCAAGAGCCGCGAACCATCGCTCCCGCGTCGATGAGACCCGAATAGAGCGGCGCGTTGGGGCCAATCTTGGGATGCCCCGGCTCGCAAATGAAATGCACGTGAATGACTGTCACGCCCGCACGCCTGCAAGCATCGGCCAGCCGACGGGAGTTCGCCACAACGTTCTGCGACCTGGCGTGCGCTGGGGATCCGCTCTCTGCGAAGGCGCCGCCGTCCATGATGACATCGTTTTGCATGTCTTGGATGATCAAGGCAGTCCTGCGCGGGTCGATTGCCGTCGAGGCGCCTGCCGAAGCGCGTGAGGATCCCGGTTGAGCACGCATGAAAGGCTCCTCCCGACCTTGGGCTTTCAACCCCACGGCGTAGACGCCGGTAGTCGCGCAAATGTAGAGGGTTCGCCAATCCTCCCCGCCCCAGTGCAGGTTTGCCGACTGCTCGGGCA
>VXPN01000262.1 GCA_009839535.1 Boseongicola sp. SB0662_bin_57
CGACGCTTTCGATGCCCTGATCCAGCAGGTCACGCAGCACTTCGCCGCGGTTGTAGGGCGTGCCGCGAATCAGGAAGTTCCTCGCGGCTTCGCCCCAGGCGCGTGCAAGCCAGTCGATGTCCGCCTCGAACCCGCCGGAGGCGACGACCACCGCACCGGGCTCGAGCACGACGTCCTGTCCGTCGATTGTCGCATGCGCCTCGGAGATCCGGTCGGTCAGCGCCAGATGTTTCACTTCCGAGTCATAGGCGACTTCGACCCCGAGTCGCTCCGCCGTACGGTAATAGGCGTTGACCAGCGCCTTGCCGCCGCCGAGGAAAAAGGCATTGGTGCGGCTGAGCGAAAGCGTGCCCGACAGCGACGGCTGGAATCTCACGCCGTGCGTCTCCATCCAGGGATAGCATTCCTCGGATCGCCGAATCACCATTCGGGCGAGCGCCTCATCCGTCCTGCCGCCCGTGACCTGCAGCAGGTCGCTGAGGTACTCGTCCTCGCCATAGGCGTCGATGAGCTGCCCAAGCGGTCCGGAATGCATGCATCGGAAGTTCCGGGTGTGCCGCGAGTTTCCGCCCCGGTACGGCTTGGGCGCACGTTCAAGGAGCAGCACCGAAGCGCCCGCCTCGCGGGCGGAGATCGCGGCGCAGAGCGCCGCGTTGCCGCCGCCGACTACCAGCACGTCGGGTGATCTCGTGATCTTCGAAAAGGTCATGGCATGCACGCATCTACATGACCATGTGCATGGCCGCCAGACACGCGGTGCGACACCTCAGACGCATGCCGGCGACACCGAATTCGGCGCATGAGCGGGGGTCTGGATCAAGTGATCGTTCTTCGGTGGCACGCACAGCTCACGGAGAAGCCGGTCCCTTGGCGTCAGCGCCTTTCCGGAAGGTCGCATGGCCCAGCCCGGACATGCACAAGGTCGCGTTGAAGGACCGTGCGTGGCAGGGGGACTCCGGAGCAGAAACTGTCTGTGTGCAACCGCGAGTCTCGGAGTTGTCAGCAAATTTCGCGGAGGGCAATTCGCGTTGCTCGCGCCACGCCAGTCCGGGATAATGGGCATTCCGTGACGCAGGCCGCAACGGCATCGCGGCAGGCGGGCATTCATTTTGGCCAACATGGGGTGCGCATCAATGACCCGTTTCTTCCTGCACGAAGGGCGCCGGCTTGCCTACAGCCAGATCGAAGGCGAAGGTCCCGGTGTCGTGTTTCTGGGCGGGTTCCGCTCGGACAAGGAGGGCACGAAGGCGCTCGACCTTGAGCAATGGGCGCGGGAGGCCGGCCGGGCCTGTCTCAGGTTCGACTATTCGGGTCACGGGGAATCGTCGGGCGAATTTCTTGACGGCACGATCGGTGACTGGGCCGAGGATGCGGCGGCCATCGTCAATGCCCTTGCCGAAGGGCCACAGGTCCTTGTCGGCTCTTCCATGGGTGGCTGGATTGCGCTTCTTCTGGCCCGCAGGATGCCCGAGAGAATTGCGGGTCTCGTCACGATAGCCGCCGCCCCGGACTTCACGGAAGACGGGTATTGGGCGGAGTTCGACGAGGATCAGAAGTCGACCCTGGAAGCCGAAGGCCAGATCGCGCTGCCGTCCGACTATTCGGACGAGCCATACATCATCACGAAGCGTCTGGTCGAGGACGGGCGCCGCAACCTGGTTCTGCGTGACCCGCTTCCATTGCCGTTCCCGGTGCGGTTCCTGCAGGGCACCGAGGACGAGGCGGTCTCGACGTCGACGGCGCTCCGGCTCCTTGAGCATGCCGACGGGCCCGACATGCGCCTGTCGCTCGTCAAGGGCGCCGACCACCGGTTTTCCGATCCGTCATGCCTTGCTCTCATCCGCCGGACGGTCGAAGAGGTGTAGTCGCGTCGGTTGGCGCCGTTCGGGACGCGTGCGCTCATCCTGCCACCTCGTAGGGCAGTGTCCGCCGCCGGTTGTGGTCGATTGCCAGTTCGCTCTCCAGAGGCGGAACCGAGCGTTGATGGCAATTCCGGCGTTCGCAAATCCGGCAGGAAATTCCGATCGGTTCAAAGTTCTCGACATCGGAAAGATCAAGGCCATCGGAATAGATGACTTCGCCCGCGTGGCTGATCTCGCAGCCAAGCGCGATGGCGTAGCGGCGGACCGGGGCACGGAACGCCGCCCCGGACGCCGAGATTTCCCGGGCCAGGCAGAGATACCGGATTCCGTCCGGTGTCTCGGCGAGCTGTCGCAGGAACTGTCCCGGAGTCTCGAAGGCGCGGTGCACGTTCCACAGCGGACAGGCGCCGCCATGGCGCGCGAACTGAAGCGGAGCGGCGGAATGCCGCTTCGTGATCGTGCCGGCCTGATCGACCCGGACGAAGAAGAACGGCACGCCCTTTGCCCCCGGTCGCTGCAAGGTTGAAAGCCGATGAGCAACCTGTTCGAGTGACGCCCCGAAGCGCCGCGCGAGACGGTCGAGGTCGCAGCGCGTGTCGCGCGCAGCGGCCAGGAAGGCCCGGTAAGGCATGAGGGCGGCGCCGGCGAAATAGTTTGCCAACCCGACCTTGGCGATCTTGCGCGCCGTCTCGGTCTGGAACCGTGCGAGGTCCAGCGTTGCCTCGATGAGATCGTCATGGGCTTCCAGGGCGATCTGGTGCAGTGCCTGAAACCGCCGGGTCGATTCGCGTGGCAACGGGGAAAGCCGGAGCGTCCGCGTCTTCTGGTCATAACGGCGGATGTCCCCTTCGTCTTCCGCGTCCAGGATCTGGATGCCGAGCTTCCTGCACGCCTTCTCGACGGCCTGGTCGGCGGTTCCGGTTCCCGTGAAGCGTTCCGCCGCACGGTCGACCGCATCGATGTAGTTGTCGCAGTAGTGGAAGAAGTCCCGGACCTCGTCCCAAGGAGAAGCTCCGTGGCGAAGCCCGTCCTGGCCGAGCGCCGCGTCAAGCGATGCAAGGCGCTCGTTCGCCTGGGCATGAGCCCGGTGAAGCATGAGAAATGCGCGCGCGACCAGAGGAGCGTTCGATGCCACCAGCCGCAGGTCGGCCTGGGGCGGCACCGCGTCCCTGAACACCGGATCCGCAAGCGCCTCGCGGAGGTCCGCCACCATTCGTTCGCCTTCACCCAAGGCCAGTTCCTTGACGTCGAAATCGAACTCCTTCACCAGCGACAGAATGACGGATGAGGAAACGGGCCTGTGGTTGTTCTCCATCTGGTTGAGATAGGGAAGCGAAATGCCAAGTCGCTGGGCAAAGACCTTCTGGGTCAGTCCCAGCCTTGTGCGCGTTTCGCGGAGCTTTGCCCCCGCGTACGGCTTCGATGCGGACATGTCGGCAACCTCGGTTGAAAAGTTGCAAACATGGTTTCGCAAACTCGCAAATTTTTCAAGATGCGGCGGAGTCGAGCTGCCGCTCTCGCCAGGACACGTACAGGATCGAGGCGAGACCCAGGAGCACGGACGCCAGCATCATGGCCAGCAGCGGGGCGCTGCTGGTGCTGTCCTGGACCAGGATTCCCGCAAACACTGACAGCGCGGCGCCTCCGCCGATCATGAATGCGCCGCCAATACCTGAAGCGCTGCCTGCCAGGTGGGGGCGCACCGACAGCATTCCCGCGCTTGCATTCGGAATGACCATGCCGTTGCCGACGCCGATCAGGGGACCGAACCCGAAGAAGACGAACGGCGAATCCAGGCCGAGAACGGTAAGCACGATCGCGATTCCAAGCCCCATTGCGGTGATGATGGCCCCGTTCCGGATCATCCGGTTGA
>VXPN01000028.1 GCA_009839535.1 Boseongicola sp. SB0662_bin_57
TCCGACGCCTCGCAACACTACATCAGGTGTTGCACTTCAGAGTGGAACGGGGGAAAGCATTGCTGCCGGACTTTCAGCCTCAATCGCCGCTCCAGAAGATCTCGGACCGGCGTTGGGCAGCCTTGGTGCAAGTTGCAGATCCTGTCACTCGGTCTACCGCGAATAGACATGCCGGTTTCGAGACGAACTTTCCTTGCTTCGGCGACGGCGGCGGCCGTCGTTCCGTCTTGGAGCATGGCCAATGCGACAAGGCTCACCGCTGAACCCGTTGTTGCGCAGATTTTGCCGGACGGATCAGGCATCACCCCTTCGCTCGGTTTCAACGGGGGCACACCCGGGCCGGTCCTTCGGGTCAGGCAGGGCGACGAACTCTTCGTGAATTTCGAGAACCGGACCGGCGAGCCTTCGTCGGTTCACTGGCATGGCATCCGGATCGACAATGCGATGGACGGAGTTCCGGGCCTGACGCAAGACGCCGTCCCAGACGGGGAGGACTTCGCGTATCGATTCGTCGCGCCCGACGCAGGCACCTTCTGGTACCACTCGCACAGCCGTTCCTGGAAACAGGTCGCACGGGGGCTCTACGGCCCGCTGATCGTGGAGGAACGGGAACCGCCTGACGTTGATGCAGACATCATCGTCATTATCGACGACTGGTGGATGGAGCAAACTGGCGAACTTCGCGACGACTTCGATTCGATGTTCCACTTCTCCCATGGCGGCCGCCTGGGGAACTACGCGAAGGCAATCGTCTCGCAATCTTCGGTACGTGTGGGGGACCGCGTTCGGCTCCGGTTGATCAACACTGCCAATGCCCGGGTGTTTCCCGTCAAAATTGACGGGGTTCAGGGCAACCTCGTCGCCCTGGACGGAATGCCGCTCAGGACGGTCAAGCCCATTGGCACGATTCTCCTGGCGCCGGCACAACGTGCAGACATCGTTGCCGATGTCACGGGAGACGTGGGGTTCAGCTTCTGGACGGGTCGGGAACAGTATCCCTTGGCGACCATTGGCGCCAAGGGAGCAAACCCTGGTCCGCGAACATCTCCGATTGGTCCCCTCCCGCCGAACACTGTCGCGACGACCAGCGGCGATGCAGACATGCATGTGACCTTGAGGATGCAGGGTGGAGCCATGGGAGGGCTGCACCCCGGTGACGACATCTGGTCCTTCAACGGGACGTCAGGTTTGCCGGAAACGCCTTGGCTGCACCTGAAGCGGGGAACGGCGGTGAGGATGACCTTGGTGAACGATACGTCTTTCCCGCATGGCATTCACCTCCATGGCCAACATTTCCACGAATTGGACGGCGAGGGATCATTGGGGCCGCTTCGCGATACGTCGCTGGTCGAGGCAAGGGAAAGCCGAGACATCCTTTGCGTCTTCAGCAACCCCGGGAAATGGCTGCTGCACTGCCATACGCTCGGACACGCTGCCACCGGCATGGAGACTTGGGTGGAGGTCGGATGAAGGGGCTTGTCGTTGCCCTGGGGATCTTCGTTTGCCCTACCATCGTCCAGGCCGGTCATGAACTCGATGATCGGGACATCGGCGCAGGAAAGGTCCTTTACAAGGAACACTGCGCCTCCTGTCACGGTGCAGACCTCGAAGGGGCGCCCAACTGGCGATCTCCAAACGACGACGGCACCCTCCCGGCCCCGCCGCACGACGAAACCGGGCATACGTGGCACCATGACAACCAGCTGCTCTACGCCTACACGGCATCAGGCGGAGAAGGTGCGCTGGCCGAAAGAGGGATCACCAATTTCAAGAGCGCCATGCCAGGTTTCGCGGACGTCATTTCGGAAGAGGAAATCTGGAACATCCTCGCCTACATACGCTCAACCTGGCCCAAACGTGTTCAGGAAATTCAGGCTGGCATGAATCCACCGCATCGGTGATCCGTCCTGCATGGCAGTCCGCACCCCTGGCCTTCCGGGACCTCTATCCGCCGTGCATCACCCAGAATTCGGAGGGCTTGATGCATTGCTTCGTGGGAAGGAGCGGGACCGCATGTGCGCCGCTTGGCCTGACTTACGATGGCCGGATCAAGACCAACGGGACACGCTCCGTAAGCCAACCTGACTTGTGGACCAGCTTTGCGTCGGCCACTTTGCTTGGCGAACAAGAGCCGGCTCAGACTGCGAAGAGAGAATTCCAGCAAGCTCTCGGTGCTGCATGGGAGCCTTTCCTTGAATCGATCGTGAAGGAACAAAAAATGAAAGTCATATGTCTCAATGGCTGGGGCGGAAGGCTATGGGAACGCTTGTTGCCCTATGTATCCGAAGAGGCGCCGGACGTTCTTTGCCTTCAAGAAGTCGTTCACAGTCCAGCGTCTGACAACGGCTGGCTGACCTATCGTGACGGCGATCACGTTCTTCTTCAAAGGGCAAACTTCTTCCGAGACGTGTGTCAGGTCCTCCCTGATCACGTCGCGACCTTTTGTCCGGCAGCCCAGGGAGTCCTTTGGGATCGAGACATGTCCATTCCGTCACAATGGGGGTTGGCGACATTCGTCCACAAGTCTCATCCTGTAATCGGCCAGGCACAGGGCTTCGTCCACAAGGAATTTTCGCCTTCCGGATTCGGCGATCACCCCAGGTCGCGGAATGCGCACGCTGTCCGCGTCTTTGACTACGTTCGCGAAATGCCTGTCTGCATCACCCACATGCATGGTTTGCGGGACCTCGCCGGAAAGATGGACACGCCGGAACGCGCCGCCCAAGCTCGCCGGTTGCTTGATCTGGCACGTTCGATTTCGGAACCCGAAGATCTTTCGATCATCTGCGGGGACTTCAACGTGGAACCAGGCAGCGAAACGATTGGCATCCTGGCTGATGCTGGAATGACCGAGCTTGTGACCAGCAGAGGCTTCACAAGCACAAGGAGCTCCTACTACCAAAGATCCAGCAGGTTCGCGGACTACATGTTCATAAACCGAAGTGACGCAGTGCAGAGCTTCGATGTCATTGCCGATCCGGAAATGTCGGACCACTGTCCTCTTGTGCTGCACGTTTGAACAGGCAGAGTCTCAACCGACCTGCCAATTGATCCAAAGGCAAAGTCGGTGACACGCCAATTGAATGGACGAAAGTCCGACTGAGAAGAAACGTGAGTGGGTTGGTCACCATCCCCGAAAATTGCCTGATCAACAGATGGAATCCGCGAAGGCCGTGCTTGACAGCGGATCGCCTGCCATCGACCCAATTCGCACCAGCCATCTTGATGCCAAGGCCAATGCCTGAAGTTCAGTCGGGCACATCTGTTTCGAATCGCGAGTCATGCAGGCCACGGGCCAAGAAACCTTGAAGGCATCGACCATTGCGATGAATGAGCGCTTCTTCGGTTTGGGTCCGCGGTCCAGGTGGAACCACGGTTCGACCGTAGTCGAACTGGGCAAACGGGGGATCTGAAGCGACGAACCCGTCGGAGTCCAGAGAGAAACCCCCGGCCCCGGGCAAGGCCTTGGCAGCGCTGTGGTCCAAAGGAATGACGAGGCATTCTATCGCCAAGAACATCGACGCCACATTGGATGAAGTCGAAACGCTGGTCTTTGATCTCGCAGGCAATTCGCCCTAGCGCCTTGGCACCGCTGAATAAAGCAGGTGAAATGACCTTCGCCAATCTTGCACCAGTGGCGTCGAAGAGGTGCGCAAGACCCTGCCGTACTGGTCGGAGTGGCGAGATTCGAACTCACGACCCCTGCCTCCCGAAGACAGTGCTCTACCAG
>VXPN01000038.1 GCA_009839535.1 Boseongicola sp. SB0662_bin_57
TCCTGACCCGCTGCCCCGACCTCGACTTCATCTACTACTCCAACGACATGATCGGTGCAGGCGGATTGCTGTATCTGCTGGACAAGGGAATGGATGTACCCGGCCAGATCGGCCTTGCTGGATTCAATGGTTCGGAGCTGCTGGACGGAATTTCGGTCCGGCTGGCGACCATGGATGCGGGTCGCCGGGAGACCGGACGCAAGGCTGCGGAAATCGTTCTGGAGCGAAACGGGGAGGGCAAGGGCGCAGAGGGGCGGCGGGTGGAACTGACGCCGCAGATCCAGTTCGGGGACACGTTGAAGAGGAAGGGTCAGTAACTTGTTGACCGGATTCAGGCTGGTCACCTCAAAGGTCAGAGACGGGAGTGATCCGTGATTGCTTGCGCACTGGTCAGCGCGACGTGCCAGCAAGCCCATGCGCAGGCGGTATCGCTGCCGGAATGTCAGTGTGGGCAAAGTCGTTGCCCTTGTAAAGAAGTGGCTCAGCGGTCACCTGGGCGAGCGCGTAGGCGAAACAGTCGCCAAAGTTCAACGCTGCTGGATGCCGGCCCTTTCCAAAGCGCCGCCAGGCCTGGCGCGCCGTTTCCATGTGCTCGGCAGTAACCGGAGCCTGCCGGATTTCTCCGACTTCCAGGAATGCGTTCAACTCATGACCGGCTTGCGCGCCGCCTCTGCTCTCGACCACGATCGAAGTTTCCAGCACGTTCGCGACAGACATGCTGCACGTCGCAGCATTCAGGATTGCCTCCTCGTAGTGGCTTGCATCGGGTTCGCGGTTCAGGATCGCTAGCAAAGCGGAACTGTCGACGATCACTTGGGCAGCCCCAGGTCGTCATAAAGCAACTCGTCGTGTTCAATGGCCGCCGATGCCGGCCCCATGAGCCTTGCGCAGCGTTCTGCGATGGCGCGAAGTTCTTGGGTGCGGGTCTTCATGCCACGCAGGCGACGTACGTGTTCCAAGCGTTCGCGCAACGCGACGGTGATCGCGGCTGTCTTGGATTCGCCGGTCAGACTTGCGAGTTCGGTGGCAAGCGAACAGGTTTCCTTGTTCTTGATGTTGAGGCTCATGGCATTCTGGGTAGAAGAATCACGGCATGTCTACCATAAGCGTTCTCGCTGCTTGCAGCAACGTCTGCACTTGGGCGAGTTCACAGGAATTCGAGTGCGGCAAGTAAGGGCACAGAATGGAAAAGAAGATTCCAATGTCACAGTCCCACTTGGAAAGAACGTTTGGGCAAGGGCAAACGGGCAAAGGATCGGGCCGCGCGAAAATGACGTCCTGCGCCGCACGCCCCGGAACGGACAGGAATTGACAAAAGAAATGGGGCTTATGACGAATAGTCACAAGCGAAGACACCACGGTCTATACCGATGAGGCCACGGCGTACAAGAGAATGCCGTTCGACCACGAAAGCGTCAATCACTCGGTCAAGGAATGCGTCCGCGAGCAAGCCCATGCCAACGGCATGGAGTCCCATTGGGCGATGATGAAGCGCGGGCACGAAGGCATCTATCACAAGATGTCCCCGAAGCATCTGGACAGGTATGTTCAGGAATTCGCGGGGCGTCACAACATCCGCAATCAGGACACCATCGACCAGATGAAGGGAACCGTGGCCGGGATGGTCGGCAAGCGTCTCCTCCATCGGGAACTGGTAGCTGACAACGGGCCGTCAAACGGACTGGCGCCTGGCGCGAGATAGCGCTGACGCGCCCCGGAAGTTCATCCGTCTCTGCGGATAATAGTATGTTGTTGCGAGCCAGTTGTTGCGAGCCAGTTGTCAGGAGGGTATGCTTGTCTTTGCCAGAGTGGACGCGACGCTCCCTTGCATCTGGGATGGACAATTAGGGAGAATGACATGACCGACAACCAACGCACCATGTCGCCAGAAGAGATCGCGGATGCGGCAGAACGCCTTTACGAAGATAAGTTTCGCAGTCATTACGAAAGTTCGCACAAGGGCGAATTCCTGGCAATCGATGTGTTCAATGAGGACGCCTATTTCGGGAAATATCCCGAGGACGCTATGGAAAAAGCCGAACGCGCCGTCCCTGACGGGACATTCTTCCTTGTTCGCATTGGTGAGCCCGCTGCCTTCAACGTAGGATATATCTGTGAGCGGAACGACACCGTGGCAAGGCCGATTCGACGATACCCGCACCGCGACGCTGGACTTCAACCTGCATAGGATTCCCGACGGGGCGCAATTCCAGACAACAGGCATCATTGACACCGGATTTACAGGCTTCGTTCAGATTCCGATGTCTACGGGCGAAGTATTGGGATATGTTGGCGAGCCGCGCAGGTACGCCAAATCTTTTCTCGCTAACGGCGAAGAACAGAAAGTCATCGTGACATTGGCGAACGTCACTGTTGGCCGCGAAACTCGGAAGGGTCTTTGTTCGATTCCGTTGCCTGACGACAGTTTGACACTAATCGGCATGGACTTCCTTAGGCGCTTCCAAAGGAAGTTGATCATTTCGTACAGGACCGGGATTCGTCTTGAGGTTGATTGAGGAGTGCCGGTCCCCGGCGGCGGCAACCAATTGGCGCCCGCGTCAAGCCTTCGAGAGTTGACTTCAGGGGTGAGCGGCAGCAAGGTTCGGGCATGACCAAGAAAGCCAATCCCCGCAAGCGTCAGCCATTGCCGAAGCCGGTTACTATCACGATGCCGCCCGCAACTTTCCAGCCACGGAAGGCGGACATGGACAAGGGATATGACATGCCGGGGGCGTCGGTGGAGCAAATCCGGCAGGCGTTCTTTCGCCTGGTGAAAGTCTTGCGCGAGGAAACCGCGTGACGGGTGGTTTGTGACTATTCGTCATAAGCCCCAAAGAAATGCATCGCCGGACTGTTCAATTGGGCCAGGCTTGCCATCCCAGTTCCAAGGCAGGTTGCCAAATGACGGGTTCGCTGTGACGGCATCAACATTTTCACATTGGCCAAACGGTCATTTCGACCTCAGCAGCGCCTATGTCCCGTTGCCGGAGGCAATTTTGGACGATCTGATGGGTGATGGGGATCAGGGCGTGTCGGATGCCACGAGAGACTGGGCTTCAACGCTCATGGATCAACACGTTTACAGTTGCAACGGGTTCTTCATCATTGATGGCAGCAGCTATCCTTGCCTCGACCCTGACCAGCGCATCCACATGACGAAGCGCCTCGCACCGTGCCTTGGCAAACCCATTGTCCACCATTCCAGGCATTTGAAGCAGGATCTTGTGACGAACGTCAGGGACGCAGGAGTGCGTTTCAAGAGCAGCAAGGACCAGAACTTCAGTTCGTCCAACCAGGAAGCCGTCGAGCACACCGAGTCGACCGAACTGCCGAACCCTATCGGAGCATTTCTGCTCCACAGCATTCAGCCCGCATACAAGGGTGGCGCGAGCCGATTTGTGAACGCGTACACATTGCTGGACAGTTTGGCTGGAATCGATCCCGGCCATGTTGAAGTGCTCCAGCGGCCTTTCTGGTTCGACACGGCGCGTGGCGAAAGGGTCGAAGCACCCATCGTATCCTACGATGACAAGGGAAATCTCGATTTCAGGTGGATGCATGCATTCCTGGAGAACGGGCGCCCCTTTACCAAGCACTGGAACGACAAAGTTCAAGAGGCAATCGACGCAACGCGCAACCTCATGAAAAAGCTGCGCATCACGGTGATGCTAGGTCTACCATGTCTACAAAAAAAGTGCTGGACAAGGCGGGTTTCGCGTGGCATCCTGG
>VXPN01000390.1 GCA_009839535.1 Boseongicola sp. SB0662_bin_57
TCCGGCGCTGCTCGACCTGTGCGGCTTCAACCCGCTGCCCGTGCGGCGGCAGGGCGGGGACGGGCGGATTGCGGACGCGGTTCCGAACGGCTGGAACGTCTCGCGGTTCCTGAAGACGCTGGTGGATGTCGAGGAGGAGCGGGGCCTGGTCAGCGCGATGGTCGACGACCTGCGTGCCGCGCTGATGGCGGAGATCCCGGACTTCGGGCGGCATCTCGGCTACGACGGCAAGGCGGTCGAGAGCCACTCGACCGGTGTCGCGGGCCGGGAGACCGGCAGGACCTCCGATCCGGACGCGGACTGGGGGAAGCACGAGACGTCAGGTGTCGGCCGCGACGGCAGGCTCTGGACGAAGGTGACCTCCTGGTTCGGCTACAAGCTCCACGTGATTGCCGACACGCGGCACGAGATCCCGGTCGCGGTGTCGCTGACGCGGGCCTCGGCGTCGGAGGTGAAGGAACTGAAGCGCATGGCCTCCGGGCTGATGGAGAGGGATCCGGCGCTGGCGGGGCGCTGTTCGGAGTTCAGCGCCGACCGGGGCCTGGACAGCGGGCCGCTGAAGGCGGCGCTCTGGGACCGGTGGCGGATCCGGCCCTTCATCGACACGCGCCTCATGTGGCGCGCGGAGAGGGACGAGCCGGGCCATGACGCCTCGGTCCCGGTCACCCGCCCGCTCGACCCGGACCGGGCGGACACGATGGTCCACAGCGAGCGCGGCGAGCTGTCCTGCGTCTGCCCGGAGACCGGCGAGCAGCGCGGCATGGCCTTCGAGGGCTTCGAGCGCGACCGCGAGACGCTCAAGTACCGCTGCCCGGCGGCGGCCGGCGGCTTCGACTGCGCGGGGCGCGCCGCCTGCCTGAAGATGGGCGGCAGCAAGGCCGGGGACTACGGGCGGGTCGTGCGGATTCCGCTGGCGACGGCGGACCGCCGGATCTTCACGCCGACGCCCTGGGGAAGCCCCTCCTGGCAGCGCGGCTACAACCGCAGGAGCGCGCTGGAGCGCATCAACTCCCGCATCGACCGGGTGTACGGCATGGAGAGCCACTTCGTCCGCGGCCGGGAAAGGATGGAACTTCGCTGCAACCTGGTCGTCGCGGTGATGATGGCCACGGCGCTTGGACACGTCCGGGCCGGACGTCCGGAGATGATGCGCTCACTTGTCAGGGGGCCCGACCTGAAGGCCGCCTGAGGCCCGAACCCGACAGCCCGGAAACCGTGCCGGACCCGACGCCGGGCGATGCGGCGCGCGTGGGATTCCGGCCCTGGCCCTCAATCGGCCCGAAATCAACGATCCCGGGCGCCGCAAGGCTCAATGCGAACCGGAACCCGCCGAAAGAAAGCGGCGGCCGCAGCTGATGGTGACCATTCCGATGTGCGGGTAGCTCGCACCGCTCACGAAATACGCTGCAGCGCAAACGCCTCTCACAGCGAAGTCCCTTGAGATTGACGTTGACTTTTCTTAAGAACAACACTTTCTCTGCAAGCGGAGGTTTTGTTCTTGGGTGATCCTTCGGTGCGAACCGGACAGGATTGCAGCAGGAGGCACTACCTCCTTTACTTTGGTTGCGGGTGCGCGATGAAGGGGTCGGGCACGAAAAAGATGCCGAAAAGACGTTGTTCCATGCCGTCCTTTGCCAATGTACCCCTGTACTGAAGTACTCCGCACAGACCTGCGAACTCTGCATGAATGTCGTCTCGTGTCACGCCCTTGAAATTCCTCTCGGGGACGCCTGAAGCCCAGTTGATGCAGTAGAGGCAAAGATCGGCGGAATTCGTGTATGGGTCGTCCAAGCGGTGTTCCAAACCGACATCTCGTGAACAACAAGGAGGAGCAATGGCATTGCCCGCTGCCACAAGGTCAGCCGAATTTGCATCGCTTTGGTCTCTCGCCGGGGAATGGTCGTTGCACCGCCAGATCCGACATGCTGACGGTCGCGAGAATTCGCTCACCGGCGAGGCCGTGTTCACCCGTTCGGGTTTCCGCTTGATCCAGGAAGAGTCCGGGTTGCTCCGACTCGACGACCAAGCCCTGGAGGCCCGCCAGCGACTCGTCTGGACGCAGGACGGGCCATTGCTGAAGGCTCATTTCGCCGACATGCGACCGTTTCACGAAATCCCAATTGGAGTCGCCAACCCCGAGGCGATACACGATTGCCCGCCGGACCGATACCATGTCGCCTATGACTTTGCCCATTGGCCGACCTGGGGAAGCGTCTGGACCGTAAACGGACCGCGCAAGGATTACGTGGCGAACTCCACCTACACACCCGTTTGAGGCCGATGACGACGAACGAGTCCACTTGATTAATTCCGCAACGGGCGCAGGATATCAGGCCAATCCCCACATTGCGCCCGGCGCGGAAATCACGGTGCACTACCGCTTCTTCGCCGATCCGGACTGCCGGGAACGTCTGCCGGCCAGCGCGTCCGTCCTGCGTTCCGACTGCGCCCACGGCGCTGTGCTGGACTACGGCGACTCCGGAAACGCCGTGCATCCCGGGCAACTCCGACTCCCTTGCCGACCTTTCCTCCTCCCGGCCAGTCGTTCGGCGACGGCCGGACTTGCCGTCCAGCGAACTTGCGCGCTACGAGTTCGTCCGCCTTCTTCCGTTCCGCATGCGCGGCGCGACGGTCCGGTGCACCATGATCACTGCCCTTTCCGAGCCTTGATGCAGATCCGGCATCGAGCGGTCACCGAATCCAGTCCGTTCTGAAACCTGTCGTGTCACGCCGAGGCGTCACAACTCCTCGGTCTAACGGTTCGCTCCCGTGTTCGTTCTCTTTGCGAGTCAGGATCGAAGCACACGGAATTCACTGCGCGCGCCATTAGGTCACGAATTGTCTGGAGGCCCTGATCAGCAGGGCAATGCCGCGTAGGTTCCGATTTCCGACGATCCGGTCCGCCGGCGAAGAACGCATTTCCGGGCAGGCAAACTGCCGCCGCACCGCGCCGACGCTTGACTCGGCAGGCAAGCCCGATCTACCGCTCGCGGCAAACCGGCAGGCTGCATGAAATGCCGGTCCGGAATTGCAGGGCGTTCCGCAAGGATCGCCAAGCGCAACGAATGCAGTCTGGCGGAGACATGATGCTCAATTCCTCGGTTCGGCGTGAAGCGTACCTGAAGAAATGCAGCTCGCAAGGCCAACATCAGAAGTGGGCAGTTCAGGCGTAGTTTCTTGCTATGACAGTCACGCCCATGACCTCGCCCGACGCTACGATTCGCTTTCATTTGAAGCGGTTCATGCCGCATTGATGCCACACTTGCCGTCGCTCCCTGCTGCCGTGCTCGACGTCGGATCCGGGTCCGGGCGCGATGCAATCCACCTGGCAAGGAAAGGCTTTGGCGTTCTCGCGGTCAAACCATCAGACGGGTTACGCGACATCGCACAATCGAAGTGCCGGGCGCACGAGGTTTCATGGCTATCTGATAGCTTGCCTCGTTTGGCTTTGGTGAGGGGGCAAAAGAAAGCGCTTGCAACCGGTGATGCCCGGCGCCCGGCCGGGAGCGTACTCACTTGTCGAACGGCGACGGCAGCCTGGCCGGGTCGGGAATGTCGAACGGATCCGCTTCGTCACCTTCACCGCCGGATCCCTGCGGCGGGTCCGGGACCATCGTGCGCAGGTCCACGGGCAACGTCGAGAGAAAGTCCGTGTCAAGGGGGAGGTGGGGAAGGGGGTGCGGCCCAGATTTGTAGGGAATTCCGTTTGAATCCGGTTGCCATGTGAT
>VXPN01000146.1 GCA_009839535.1 Boseongicola sp. SB0662_bin_57
GCCTACGTGGCGCGGGTCAAGGAAATGCGCGGCCCATGGGAACAGGAACTTGGCAACCGGATGCGCGAGATCCTGCGCGACGGCTAGGCTGGATCCAGGCGGGCAAACACGATGTTTCGGCAAGCGCATCGCTTGCACGTCCGTGTTCGCGAAACAGCGAGCGCATCCGGTTGCCATGCGCGGCTTCTCCACGGCCGCCTGGAGACCCGTTCACCATAACTGCCTCATTGGCTGAACGCCGGAGCGGCGCGAGCGCAACCCGCCGCAACCGACCGGTCAGGGCCAGGAGTCCGGCAAGCCCGAGTGCCGATGGGGGCTTCAGGCTCGCGCGACTGCCAGACCCAACGGCCTCCTGTCTCGCGCCCGCGCGCTGCGGCGACCATGCGGACCGGCTGTTCGCAGTCGCGGCGCATCTCGAC
Organism: Boseongicola sp. SB0662_bin_57; assembly: GCA_009839535.1. Classification (GTDB taxonomy): domain Bacteria; phylum Pseudomonadota; class Alphaproteobacteria; order Rhodobacterales; family Rhodobacteraceae; genus JAJEFO01. Next base: position 420 of record VXPN01000146.1, read on the forward strand.
GCAGTGCCGCTCTCGCACCGATCGCCGTTCTTGACGATGCCGCAATGCCATCGCCACTCCCCGCCAACCTGAACTTCGGAATGTGGCCACGGCCTATGCGGCCAGGCTGCCTTGTCCCATCGACAGGAACTTCGAACGCCGCTCCGCAATCAGCTTCTTGCGTGACATCCCCGAAAGCTGCTCCAGGAACTTCTCGATGCACTTGCCCACGGACTTCGTCGTTGCCCCCAAGTTCCGATGAGCGCCGCCAACGGGTTCACGGACAATCTGGTCGATCACGCCGAGGCGGTGCAGGTCCTGAGCCGTCAATCTAAGGGCCTCGGCGGCTTCCCGCATCTTTTCGGCATCCTTCCAGAGAATTGACGCGCAACCTTCCGGAGAAATCACCGAATAGACCGAATGCTCCAGCATCGCGACGCGATTTGCGGTCGCAATTGCCACCGCCCCGCCAGAGCCGCCTTCGCCAATCACCATGCTCACGAGCGGGACCCCGATCTTCAGGCATTTTTCCGTTGCTCGCGCAATCGCCTCGGACTGGCCTCTCTCCTCCGCACCCTTGCCGGGATAGGCGCCAGGTGTGTCGATGAGGGTCACCACGGGCACGTTGAACCGGTCCGCAAGATCCATGAGGCGGACGGCCTTCCTGTAGCCCTCTGGACGTGCCATGCCAAAATTGCGCTCTATGCGGGCCTGCGTGTTCTTGCCCTTCTCGTGCCCGATCACCATCACCGGGCGGTCATTCAGGCGGGCCAGCCCACCGATCACGGCCTGGTCATCGGCAAAGCTCCGGTCGCCTGCCAGGGGCGTGTACTCGGTGAACAGGGCCTCGATGTAGTCAGTGCAATGCGGCCGGTCGGGATGGCGGGCGACTTGGCACTTTCTCCAGGGGGACAGGTTCTTGTAGAGATCGGCCAAAAGCGACTTTGCCTTCGAATCCAGCTGGTTCGCTTCCTTCTTGATATCCATCCCGGCATTCGAGCGCGCCATCGCGCGCAACTCTTCCGCCTTGCCTTCGATTTCCGCGAGAGGCTTTTCAAACTCGAGATAGTTCATGCCTGCCCTTTCACATTTCGCAATATATGGTCCGCAGGCCATTCACCGCAAGCTTCGACGTCCGGGTCATTGCGCCGTTCCGCGCACCCTGCCAGTGACATGCCCTGTCCAGGAAGGACGCGACGACGTGGCCCGGACGCAGACTCAGCCCGCTTCTCGGGCCTCATCGCAGAGCGCGTCCGAGCGGGCCTCGACGCGCTCTTCCAACGTTTCCATGAATTCTGCAATGGAAAGCCCCGGTGGAATCGGATCAAGAAACTCGACCACTGCCGTCCCCGGCTTGCGAAGGACCTTTCGTTTCGGCCAGAAAGCCCCGACATTGGTGGCAACCGGCACGCAGGGCTTGCCAAGCTGCTCGTACAGGACACCCGTGCCAACCTTGTAGGGCTTCCAGGCACCCGGCGCGACGCGTGTTCCCTGCGGATAGATGATCAATTGGCCCATGTCCGAGCCTTTCCGGCTGACTTCGCGCTTCATCTTGCGAATTGCATCTCTCCGCTTGCCGCGTGCAACCGGAATGCAGCCGATGCGGAGCGCGTATTGCCCTAGTACGGGCGCAAACAGCAATTCGCGTTTCATGATGAACCTTGCTCGACGAACGGAATGGAAGATAACGATGATGTCGAAGAAAGACTGGTGTTTTGCGGCAATCAAGACATCGCCGACTGGCGGATCACCCCTGATCTCGACCTTGAGATCGACCATCCGGCGCGCCGTCCGGATGACAAGGGAGCACCAAGCGTTGCAAGCGCGATATGCCCATTCCCGGCTGAAGACCGCAAATGGAAAGAAAAGGATCGCGTAGCCGAACATTGCAGCGTACATGAAGAAGCCGAATGCAAGCGATCTCACCCATTGCAACATCATGCAGGCACCGCCGTCCTCGTTTGTCGGGCCGGCCCCTCGCGTTCCGGCCTGTCATTCCGGAACGGTGCGGCCCGCCCTTGTCGAGTGCATGATGACGTCGCCGGAACCGAGCCGCAATGGTGCATGCCATGTCCCGCATGGAACACCCTCGCTCTCGCGCCATCCAGTCCGGTCGACCGTGCGTTGAGGATTGCCCTCGCCGCCGGCATCGTTCGACTCGACGGGTCACAGGGACCGGACGGATGCGTCGCAGGGGGGACCGCACATGATTCCCGCGGCCGGCACTGTCGTGGCGGCGGTTGTGCGCGTCTGAGGGCAAGGATACAATGCCGGCGGCCTCCCGAACGGGCGGAGTTGACCCATTGGAGAAATTGGCCATGCGAATCCGGCACTGGCGCAATTCTTCGATCCAGGAGCTCATTTCATGCGGCTGACGTGCCCCAACTGCAGTTCCGAATACGCGTTCGACGACACATTGATCCCGGCGTGTGAACAAGAATTGGAGTGCTTGGACTGCGGGCGTGCCAGGCGTCAGACAGCCGCGCTGCTGCGCAGCGCAAAGCATCGGGAGTGAGGTCGTGATCCTGGCGCAGGAATCGGCTGAAAGCGCGGAAAGGGATGGTGCGCCGACGGATGACCCGAGCCCGGGGTCCGATGACCAATCCGACGCAAACGTGGAAGCTGGCAGGCACGACCCGGATGCGATGCATGCACTTGCCATCGACCGTGCCGCACTCCAAGTCCTGAAGGAAGAAGCCGAACGCGAACTCTCGCTGCGGCGCGCGCAGGCATCGAAGTCAGATGGGAGACCTGCCGAAAGTGTTCAGCCCGCATCCGGCAATGCCGCTCCGGGCAGGCGCCCGCAAGCCTCGGGACGATCAATCTCCGAACCAGGACGCGGCGGCTGGGTTCACGCTGTCCTGCCCTTGCTGCTCATGATGGCGGCCCTGGTTGGTCTCCTGGTCGCGATCTACCTGCGGGCGCCGGAGATTTCGCATACCTATCCGAATACCGAAGGCCCGCTCCAGTCCTACCTGGAAGCCGCAAACGCGTTCCTGGATTGGCTGAACGGAATGCCAGACAGGTAGTCCGGAAACTGGGGGCCCGCATCTCATCCTACGAACGCGACCGGCACAGGTTCAATTGCGCAGGCAAGCCCAAGCGAATCTCGCCGCGCATGCACCAAAGGCTGCACTGTCGCGGGCTGGTTCAGAACCGTTCCAGCAAACGCCTCAGGTAGTCACGTTCCTCCTCCGAGCGTTCCATCTCGCCAGAGCGGCGGCGCAGTTCCTCCAGAATCTCGCGAGCCCGGCGCTGAAGGCCATCGCCCTGCAGCAAATGCTCGTCGGTTCCGATCCGGCTCCCGCCTCCGGCGTC
>VXPN01000223.1 GCA_009839535.1 Boseongicola sp. SB0662_bin_57
TCGCGATGTTGCGGTATTTCTGCGCCTCGTCTCGATCGGTGAAGCCGAGCGTCCATGAATGCACGTGGTGCACATCCGCAAAGCCGCCTGTCGAAAATGCACGCAGCAGGTTCAACGTGGCCGCCGCCTGCGTGTACGCCTGCAGCATCTTCTCCGGCGCAGGAGTGCGCGCGGCCTCGGTGAATTCCAGCTCGTTGACGATGTCGCCGCGATAGGACGGCAGTTCCACGCCGTCCACGGATTCCGTCGGTGCCGAGCGCGGCTTTGCGAACTGTCCGGCCATCCGGCCCACCTTTACAACCGGCACCTTTGCGCCGTAGGTGAGCACGATTGCCATCTGCAGCAGCACCTTGAACGTGTCCCGGATGTTGTCAGCCGAGAACTCCGAAAAGCTCTCGGCGCAGTCCCCGCCCTGCAGCAAAAAGCCCTCTCCGCGCGACACGGCAGCGAGCTGCCGCTTCAGGGTCCGAGCCTCTCCGGCAAAGACAAGCGGCGGATACTTTGCAAGCTGCTCCTCGACGGCATTGAGTCGGACGTCATCCGGATAGTCCGGCATCTGCACCCTTGGCTTCGATCTCCACCCGGTCTTTTGCCAGTCCGTCATTTCGGGCTCCTCCAGGTTCCGTGGGTAGCGGACGACACCTATACCTCCCGGCCACGTAGAAGGAAACCGCCGTGGCACAAAAAAACTGGAAGCTTGTTTCTTGCCAAACGTGCCGATTCGTGGTCCGTCTGAGCCACGCGTTCCCGCCCGAAAGGGAAAGATATGGGCGATACTCCGGTCCAGACTGTCAACGTAGCGGCTGCGAGCGCGCCGCGTCGCTTTGTCTTCGTTCTGCTCAACCAGTTCACGCTTCTCTGCTATGCCAGCGCGGTCGAGAGCCTGCGCATTGCCAATCGCATGGCCGGCCGGACGCTTTACCGGTGGAGAGTGATTGGTGAAGGCGGCATCTCCGTCACCTGCTCCGCAGGAACGGCGTTTGCGCTCGACGGAGACCTCGACGAGGTTGCGCGCGACGAAACGGTCGTGCTCTGTGGCGGAATCAATGTAGCGTCAGCGACAACCAAGGCGCTCATCAACTGGGTTCGGCGCGAGTCCCGTCGCGGAGTGTCCATGGGAGGTCTTTGCACTGCGAGCTATTCCCTTGCAAAGGCTGGCCTTCTTTCCGGCAAGCGAGCAACCATTCATTGGGAGAACCAGGACAGCTTCCAGGAGGAATTTGACGACGTGACGCTGACCAAGTCGGTTTTCGTCCTGGACGGCAGGTACTTCACGACCGCTGGCGGCACGGCCTCGATCGACCTCATGCTCAAGTTCATCGCCGACGACCACGGCGAGGAACTCGCCAGCGCCGTTGCCGATCAACTGATTTACACGACGGTCCGTACTGATCAGGACACCCAGCGGCTTTCCGTGCCGACCCGCATTGGCGTCCGGCATCCGAAGCTCTCTTCGGTCATCCAGATGATGGAAAGCAACATCGAGGAACCAAAGAGCCCTTCGCTTCTCGCCAAGGAGGTCGGCATGTCAACCCGGCAACTGGAAAGGCTCTTCCGTCGCTATCTGAACCGAAGCCCAAAACGCTACTACATGGAACTGCGTCTCCAGAAAGCCCGCAACCTGTTGATGCAGACGGACATGAGCGTCATTAACGTGGCCCTTGCCTGCGGGTTCGCGTCGCCGTCGCATTTTTCGAAGTGCTACCGGGCGCAATACAGCATCACGCCGTATCGCGAGCGCGGAGCGCAGGCCACCCGGCTTGCGGTTTGAAACAGGCCCTGCCGGCGCGGACTTCTTCCCGGTGCGGAACCTCCGAACGCCATTCCGCGAACCCCTTGCACCGTGGCAAGCCCCTGCCCCGGACCAGGAAGCATTTCCAATGGACGATGGCGCCTCCTGGCCATAGCGTCGCGGCATGAGCACGTCGCAACACGACAGCGCGTATTCCTGGCTCAGGCTCACAATGAGCCTGGGCCTTTCCATCGTCGGCAGCATCGGAATGTGGGCAACCGTCGTCGTGTTGCCGGACATGCAGGCTGAGTTCGGCGCCAGCCGGGCTGCGGCCTCCGTGCCCTATGTCCTGACCATGTTTGGTTTCGCTACGGGGAACTTCCTTATGGGACGCGCCGTGGACCGCTGGGGCATCACGCCTGTGCTCGCCGTCTCCGCGCTCTTTCTCTTCTCTGGATTTGCGCTTTGCGCCTTGGCATCCTCAATTCCGACGATCGCGTTTCTGCACCTGCTTCTCGGCGTCGGGGCGGCGGCGAGCTTTGCACCGCTGATCGCGGATGCGTCGCAATGGTTTCTCCGTCGGCGCGGCATCGCAGTTGCCGTTGTCGCAAGCGGCAACTACCTTGCCGGAACCGTCTGGCCACCGTTTATCGCGGCGATAATGATCGATCACGGATGGCGCGGTGCCTATCTCGCATTGGCTGGCCTCGTCATAACGATCCTGTTGCCTGGGTCACTGCTTCTGCGCAGGCGCATTGATGCGTCCACGACTGCGCACGCCACGGCGAACGCGGCAGCGCGGGCGGAGTCGATTGCCCTCTCGCCAAGATCCCTGCAAGCGCTTCTCGCGCTCGCCGGCATCGGATGCTGCGTGGCCATGTCCATGCCACAGGTCCATATCGTCGCGCTTTGCATTGACCACGGCTTCGGCCCTCAGGCCGGCGCGGAAATGTTGAGCCTGATGCTTGCTGGCGGAGTTGTTTCCCGGCTTGGTTTTGGCGCATTCTCGGATCGTTTTGGCGGTTTGATGACTCTCTTTGTCGGCGGCACATTGCAGATGATCGCGCTGTGCCTGTTCCTGATCCAAGGTGGCCTTGCATCGCTCTACCTGATCGCTCTTGTCTTCGGCTTGTCCCAAGGCGGCATCGTGCCAAGCTACGCGATCATGGTGCGGGAATTCATGCCTCCCTTGGAGGCCGGAAGGCGCATCGGGATAGTCATTGGCGCCACGATTACCGGTATGGCCCTAGGTGCCTGGATGTCCGGATGGCTTTACGACCAGAGCGGCGATTACGCGCTTGCAATTTGGAACGGCATTGCGTGGAACGCACTCAATGTCGGGATCGCGCTTCTGCTGCTGAGCCGCGTCGGCCGCCGCCGTCTCGTCAGGGCAAACGCGCACTGACGGAATCCCAACGCTCTGCGCGCTCCCTGAACAGAGCGCCCTTGACGGCAGCACATCTCTCTCGGAGTTTGCCGTGACCATGATCCGCCGTGCATATGACTGGACACTGAGCCTTGCCGGGCATCCTCGTGCGCTTGGTGCGCTCGCCATCGTGGCCTTTGTCGAGAGCTCGGTCTTCCCGGTTCCGCCCGATGTCCTGATGATACCGATGATTCTCGCAACGCCATCACGCGCTTTCCTGATCGCGGGCGTGTGCACGGCAGCATCCGTGCTCGGGGGCCTCTTCGGTTACTTCATTGGTTCCGCATTGTACGACACCATCGGACTGGCCGTCCTCGACTTCTACGGACAGGGCGCCGCGGCCGAGAGCTTCAACGTCCGGTTCAACCAGCACGGCGCATGGGCCGTTCTCGTTGCCGGCATAACGCCGTTCCCATACAAGGTCATCACGATCATGTCAGGATGGACGGGCTTGTCCCTGCCTGTCTTCGTGGCATCTTCAATTGTGGCGCGCGGCCTCAGGTTCTTTGTCGTGGCAGCGCTTCTCTGGAGATTTGGAGCGTCCATGCGCAGATTCA
>VXPN01000404.1 GCA_009839535.1 Boseongicola sp. SB0662_bin_57
GCTCGGGCTTCGCCCTCGCTCGCTGCTGTTGCACCTCAGAGTGGAACCCGGGGACCTTTATCGTTTTCATTGTGCTCTTAAAAGCATATCGGAGGTTGCTTATCTGTAAGGCCCTATGCTCTTGAGGGCGCCGCAAGCAATTTTTGGTGCACTCACGAGAGTACGCCTGCATGCACGCATGCGCGAACCGGCCTCTTCGTTGAACACGTTGGGAGGCGCCGTACAGCACTATCTTGAATTCACATCTATCCCGCCAAAGATGCCGGCATGGAAGAACGGGCGGAGTTCACGAAAACGAAATCCATCCGCTTCGTCAAAGGCAAAGGCGTGAAAGTGAATGTCGCGCTCTGCAGCGCGATGCACTCGAAATGTCCTTGTCCGGTTGCACCGGCTCAACGATGAGACGCATCTCTGGCCGCCTTCTGAAGCCGGCGTTTGGCGAAGGACCTCCAAACAGGCTTTCGACGACCAGTAGACGTGGAACGCGCCGTGGTTCATGTAGGGTACGCAGCTGACGGGTCTCCGCTCCAGCAAATCGCCGACGGGAGGCATCGGTATCGAGACCTTTGACTACATCATAGTCGGCTCTGGAACGGCAGGCGCAACGCTTGCGGCGCGGCTGTCAGAAGATGAAGCGTGCCGCGTTCTCGTCCTAGAGGCGGGCGGCACGGACAGGCGGTTCTGGCTTCGACTGCCTGTCGGCTACTTCAGGTCGATCTACAACGAAAAGGTTTCTCACCTGTTCAAGGCCGATCCCGATGCAGGAATCGCTGGACGAGGGATGGACTTTCCGCGAGGTCGCGTTCTGGGCGGCTCGAGTTCGATCAACGGGCTGATCTACATCCGCGGGCAACGAGAGGACTTTGACGACTGGGAAAGGCTTGGTGCGACCGGCTGGCGCTACGCCGATGTCCTGCCCCATTTCCGGAACATCGAGAGCTATGAAGGTCCGCCCAGCCAGCTTCGTGGAAGCCACGGGCCACTTCACGTGTCGGACCTGCGCAACGACAACGCGATGTGTGACGCCTGGCTGGAGGCGGCACGACATGCCGGACTTCCCGACAACCCGGACTTCAACGGATCCGAGAGTGCTGGCATCGGTGCATATCAGCTGACGTTGAATGGCCGTTGGCGCGACAGCGCGGCGACCGCGTATCTTCGCCCCGCCCTGGCGCGCGCAAACCTGACGCTGAAGACGCGCGCCCGCGTTGTCGGTCTTGAGTTCGAACGCGATACCGTGACCGGAGTGCGGTACGTCCGGCAAGGGCGTGCGGTCAGGTCACGCGTCTTGCGCGAGGTGATCCTGTGCGCAGGGGCCGTTCAGTCACCGCAGATCCTGCAGCTCGCCGGGATTGGTCCGGCTCGGCTTCTGGAGGCGCACGGCATCCCGGTAAGGGTCGATGCGGCCGAGGTCGGCGCCAACCTGCAAGATCACTTGCAGATGCGGACCATTGTCGAGCTGTCGGAGCCGGCACATTCCCTCAACACGCAGATCCGCCACCCGTTCAAGACGCTTGGTTTCGGCCTTGACTGGCTCATCAATGCGCGTGGCCCGCTGACCGTCGGGGCGGGCCAGGTCGGCGGGGCCGCCTGCACCAAGCTCGCACGCAACGACCGCCCCGACATTCAGCTCTTCGTCATGCCCTTGTCGGTCGACAAACCGGGCCTGCCCTTGCATCGGTATCCCGGCTTCACGGTGTCCTACTGGCAATGCCATCCCGAAAGCCGGGGACGCGTCACCTTGAAGTCGGTCGATCCTCTGGACGACCCACGGATCGAGACGAACTATCTCAGTACCGACAGGGACTGCGAGACCATGGTCGAGGGGTTGAAGGTGACCCGGGACATCTACAATGCGCCCCCGTTCCGCCCGCACTGGAATCGCGAGGTCATTCCCGGTCCCGCAATTGAAACCGATGGTCAGATACTGGAGGCCATTCGTCAACGAAGCAGCACTGTCTTCCATGCCGTGGGCACCTGTCGCATGGGTCGCGACGACGCGTCTGTGGTCGACCCTGATTTGCGCGTGCGTGGCGTGACGGGACTGCGGGTGGTCGACGCGTCGGTGATGCCAAAGATCACGTCTGCCAATACCAATGCCGCGACATTCATGATCGCAGAGAAGGCAGCGGCCATGATCCGCGAGCGATGACGAACAGCTCCGACGCAGTCGGCGGGTCTTCGCCTGCGTCCTAGCCTTTGGAAGGCGTTGCGAAAGGTCCGCGACAATCGGAATCAATCGAAGTTCGGTTCTTGAGAACGGTGCGGGTGCCCCGCACGCCGCCGTCCTGGGCCCGGCATCCATCGCAGTGGCATCGCGCCGCTGTGCCTGATAGACGCTCACTTCCGCAGGAGAGCGATTCGCCGAACGCTTCGCAAAGGAGTCTTCCAGTGACAGACCGTCCCAACATCCTGCTGATCGAGGCCGACCAGATGGCGGCGTTTCCACTGGGCTTCTGCGATCCGGACGGTCAGGCGATGACACCCAATCTCGACGCGCTGGCCAAGGACGGCGTGGTGTTCGAAAACGCCTACTGCAACTCGCCCCTGTGCAGCCCGTCGCGAGCATCCAAGTTCACGGGGCGCCTGCCAACGAATCATCAGGTCTGGGGCAACGGCACCGAGCTTCCGTCCGAGACGCCAACCATGATGCACTTCCTCCGCTCCGCCGGCTATCGCACGGTTTGCTCGGGAAAATGCCATTTCGTTGGGGCGGATCAACTGCATGGCTTCGACCGACGACTGACCACGGACATGTATCCATCGAATTTCGACTGGTCGATTGACTGGGAGCCCTCGGTCGACCACCGCCCTGGCACGTCAGTGCAGAAACTGGCCGTTTCGGGTCCGTGCCGGACGAACAACCAGATCCTCTACGATTCCGAGGTGCACTTCCGCGCGATCGAGTTTCTGCGCCACGAGGCCTTGGAACAGCCCCCGCAGCCGTTCTTCCTGCATGTTTCGTTCACGCAGCCGCATGATTCCTACCAGTCGGTGCCGAAGTATCTCGATCGTTACAGGGACGTGGACATCGCCATGCCGCGCCTGAGCACCGAGCCTGTGCCCAATCCCGTGACCGACTGGCTGGCGGTGCATCACGGGATTGATCAGTTTCCGCCGACGGAGGAGAGAATCCGGGCTTCCCGCGAAGCCTACTACGCGATGATCTCGCACCTTGACGACTTCATCGGGGAAATCGTCGCGGAACTGAAGCTGCTTGGTCTCTACGACGACACGCTCATCGTTTTCACCAGCGACCATGGCGACATGATGGGCGAGCGGAACATGTGGTTCAAGCGCACGTTCTGGGAACATTCGGTCAAGGTGCCCCTGCTGTTTCACCAGCCGTCGCGGTTCACCCCCCGCAGGGTCAAGCAAGCGGTGACTCTCGCAGACCTCTGCCCCACCCTCTCGGAGATTGGCGAGGCCGAGGAGTTCTGTGCCCGTTGGGGCAGCCCGGACAGCGCAAGCTTCTCCGCCCTGTTGACTGGCGAGGGCACCTCCTGGAGAGACACGGCGGTCATGCAGTATTTCGGGCCGGGCGTAGAGGCGCCCTGGTTCGCGATCCGGCGCGGTGACTTCAAGTACGTCTGCATCCACGGCTGGGGCGGCATCCTGATCAATCTTGCAGACGATCCGGATGAAACCAATGACCTGGCGCGTGACCCGGGCCATGCGGAACTGGCCGCGAACTTGCACGACGCGC
>VXPN01000376.1 GCA_009839535.1 Boseongicola sp. SB0662_bin_57
TCCGCCTTGCGGCTCGGGTGATTGCCCCAGGTCAGCAGCCGTCCGATCTCCTCGCCCGCGAGCGACGTGCAGAACACGTTGTTGCCCATCAACTCCTGGGGAACCGACTTTTCCTTGGCCTCCTCCTCGATGTCGAGCTCGCGAAGGACTTCCATCGTGCGCTGGTTGGTGATGTGCGCGCGTGGCGTGTTTGCAAGCCAGCCGTACTTCTCGACCATGACGTTCGGGATGCCGTAGCTGGACAGGAGTGCGGCCGACGCACCGCCGGCCGGTCCCGATCCGATGATCAGCACGTCGGTTTCGATGTCAAACATGGTCGTCACCTCATTGGGCAGTTCCGCTCCGCTCACGCCGACCGGCTCGGGCGCCTTCACTTCCTGAACGGGCTGCGTGTAGTCCGGGACCGGCGTGTCCGGTCCGATCAGCCGCCGCCGCGTGGGGAATATCGAAAAGTCGTACCTGGCCTGCACCCAACCCCAAATGCCTTTCGGGGCCACGAGCATAACGGCAATCGCCAGTGCGCCAAGTGCCATCAGGTACCATGTGCCGTAGTCCGCAAACCAGTTCTGGAGGGCGAAGAGGATGAGCGCGCCGATGATCGGACCCTCGAGGGTGCCGATGCCGCCGATCACGACAATGAACAGGACGAACGCCGTCCAGTCGATCACGGAAAATGCGCTCTGGGGCGTGATCGAGGCCTTCTGGAAGTAGATCAGCGCGCCTGCCAGGGCTGCGCCGGTTGCCGCGAAGATGTAGACCGCGAGCTTTGCGCGGGACGTGTCGACGCCGATGCTCTCTGCCGCTTCCGGGTTGTCGCGAATGGCGGAGAGAGCAAGGCCGTTGCGGGTTCGCAGGAAGGCGTAGATTGCGCCGATCACGATGACGGCCAGAAGAAGCGCGACCCAGTAGGAGATGATGTCGCGTGCCGCGGACGACTTGACGTCGAACGCTTCACGCACCCAGCCAACGCCCCAGACGCTGCGCGCCACGTCCGAGGGCAGGGACGTGCCGGTGCCGCCGCCAAGCGCCTTCCATTGCGCGAAGAGAAGTCGATAGACCTCGGCCGCGACCCAGGTTCCGATGGCAAAGTATGCGCCTTGCAGGCGGAACACGATGTAGGCCGTCGGCACGCTCAGGAGAGCGCCGATCACGCCTGCGGCAAGAATCGCGAGGAGCGGGTTCATGCCAAGCAGGATCGCGAGGCCGAACCCGGCATAGGCCCCGAGGCCGACATAGGCCTGCTGGCCGATGCTCACGAGCCCGCCATACCCGGCCAGGAGGTTCCAGCACTGGGCCAGCACGACCATGGTCAGGACGAAGAAGAGATCCTGCAGGAGCGACCGGGAGACAAGCGCAGGCGCAACAGCCAGCATCGCGATCACGGCAACCATCACCAGCAGGGCGGTGTTGCTGGCGCGGGTCGACTTGGCGACCTGGTACCGGCTCGTCTCCGGCATCAGTCGACGCTTCTCGGAAACAGGCCGCGCGGCCGCAGCACGAGCACGATCAGGAAGACGACATGGCCGGACAGCGTCTGCCACTCCGGAGACACCTGGGCGCCGATCGTTTGCGCCAGGCCCAGGATGATGCCGCCGATCAGGGTGCCCCAGAAACTGCCCAGGCCTCCGATGATCACGGCTTCGAAGGCGAAGATCAGGCGGCTTGGACCGATGAGCGGATCAAAGGTCGCGCGGGCGCCGAGGTAAAGCCCGGCAATCGCCACGACGACCAGGGCGAGCGCCATCGCCAGCGAAAAGATGCGGTTGTTGTCTATGCCCATGAGTTGGGCGATCTCCGCGTTGTCGGAGGTTGCGCGAAAGGCCCGGCCGGTTTCCGTTCGGTAGAAGAGCCAGTTCAGGAACAGGATGACCAGAACGGCGGAAGCAAACGTCAGGACGGGCACGACGCCGGCGGCCAGCCCGCCGCCGAGGGGGATGGATGCCTCGCTGAGCGGGCCGAGGCTCAACCTCCTCGTGTCGGCGGAGAACGTCTCCAGCATCCCGTTCTGCAGGATGATCGAAAGGCCGAAGGTCACGAGAAGCGGTGGCAGGATGTCCTTGCCAAGGGTTCGGTTCAGCAGCAGTCGCTGCAGGGCGTAGCCAAGGACGAACATGGCCATGCCGGCCAGGGCCGCGGCGAAGACGATCGGCAGGCCAAGGGCTTCGACAAGCACCAGCACGGCGAAGGCGCCGACGATCATGAAGTCGCCGTGGGCAAGGTTCACGAGGCGCATGATGCCGAAGATCAGGCTCAGGCCGGTGGCGAAGAGCGCATACAGCCCGCCCAGCAGGATGCCTTGGATCAAAGTGTCGAGAACGAACATCCTCTAGCCCCCGAAATAAGCCATGCCGATCTGGTCACGAGTCAGCTCGCCCGGCCGTCCCGAAAGCGTGACCCGGCCCTCGAGAAGGCAGAGAATGCGGTCGGAGACCGCAAGAGCCTGGGTGATGTTCTGCTCCACGATGACGACGCTTGCGCCCTCGGCCCGAATGTCCGCTATCGCCTTGTAGATGTCCTTGATGACAGCGGGCGCGAGGCCGAGGCTGATCTCGTCGCACAGCAGCAGGCGCGGATTCGACATGAGTGCGCGCCCGAGCGCCACCATCTGCTGCTGCCCGCCCGAAAGCGAGCTTGAATCCTGGTTGCGGCGCTCCTTGAGGATCGGAAACAGCGAATAGACCCTTTCCAGGCTCCAGGGCCCCCGCACCTTTCTGCCGTAGTTGCCGACCAGGAGGTTTTCCTCGACCGAAAGCGACTGGAAGAGTTGGCGCCCCTCCGGCACCAGCGCGATGCCGAGCGCCATGATTTCGGCTGGGCGCATCCCGCCAATGGGCCTGCCGTCGAATTCGATCATGGGCGGCGGCGCCTTGCGACGCCCGGTGATCGCCGCCAGCAGGGTGGACTTTCCGGCGCCGTTCGCGCCGACGATGGCGACGGTTTCGCCTTCATCGACATGCGCGTTGATGCCGTAGAGGGCCTGGAAGTCGCCGTAGAAGGCCGTCAGGTCATGGGTGGCCAGCAGGGTCATGCCTCCATCCCCAGGTAGATCTGCCGGACCGCCTCGGAATCCATGACAGCCTGCGGGTTGCCCTCGCCGATGATCTTGCCGAAGTCGATCGCGATCAGGCGCGACACCACGGCAAGAAGCGCGTGCGTCACGTGCTCGATCCACACGATCGTGGTGCCGCCCGCATTGATTTCCTGAATGGTCGCGATCAGCGACTGGCACTCGGCTTCGGTCAGCCCGCCGGCAATCTCGTCGAGCAGGAGCAGGCGCGGCTTCGTGGCGAGCGCGCGTGCCATTTCCAGCCGCTTGCGCTCAAGGAGCGACAGGCTGCCGGCAGGCATGTTCGCCTTTGGCAGCAGGCCCGTCCGGTGCAGGACGTCGATCACGTGTTCCTGCTCGTCCGCCTCCGACCCGCCTGCGCCGAAGCATGCCGCGACCGAGACGTTCTCGAAGGTCGTCATGTGCTCGAACGGCTGCGGTATCTGGAAGCTCCTGCCAATGCCGTCATGCACCCTCCGGCGCACCGGCGCCTTCGTGATGTCGGCGCCGTCGAGAAGGATGTTCCCGCCGTCAGGTGTCAACTGCCCCGTGATCAGGTTGAACAGCGACGACTTGCCTGCCCCGTTGGGGCCGACAATGCCCAGGGCCTCGCCCTCGGCAACGTCCAGGGAAATGTCGTCGGCAACCACGACGGC
>VXPN01000324.1 GCA_009839535.1 Boseongicola sp. SB0662_bin_57
GGCAAAGACCAGTCCCGCGGAAGCGCCGATCCAGGCCAGATCGTCGCCCGCTCCGACCAGCCTTTCGTCGAAGAACTTCGGCAGCGAAATCGTGACAGCGTTGAAGATCAGCCCGCCAAACAGGGCGGTCACGCAAACGATCCCGAAGACTGTCACCTGCGTCCCGCGATCGCATTTCAGCGCGGCGCCGGAATTCGCATGAACCGCTGGCCGCGCTGCATCCGGCGTCCCCCCGTTGCGCTTCAGCAGCAACAAGCCGATCAGAACAGAAAGCGTTCCGGGCAGGACAAAGGCCCACTTCCATCCCAGGAAACTGGCAAGCACCCCCGTCACCGCAGCGGCGCCGGCCAACCCCATGTTCCCGAAGACCCCGTTGACGGCCAGCGCCCGGCCCGTGCGCAACCCTATGTGCGTGATATGGGCCAGCCCGACCGGGTGGTAGATTGCCGCGAAGAGCCCGAGCGAGGCGAGTCCGAATGCCATTGCCAAGGGACCGTCCGACATCGCGATCCAGAGACTGGACCCGCCGCAGCCCAGGAAAAACACTGCGATCAGCATCATGCGATCCATAGTGTCGCCCAGCCAACCAGCCGGGAGCGTTCCGAGAGCAAACATCACGTACATCGGCGTCCCGAGCACAAGGACGTCGGCGTAACCCATGTCCCATGACGGAGCGATGGCCAGCGCAGCCGTCGGAAAGATCAGCAGGAAGAAGTGATCGAAGAAGTGCGCGAGGTTCAGAAATCGAAGGGCTTCACTGCGGGACATGGACGATCCTGGAGATTCTTGGCCCTGTGACTGTTGATCTCTTGCATAGGTGTCGAATTGACTCGCCGTCAAGCAGGCCTTTTCGCGCCGCACCGATGCCGAAGCGCCAGAACGATCCTGCCAAGGATGGCACTGGTCGCGGAGGCACGCCCGTGCGCCAAGGGCCACCGAGATTCCCGTGGCAGACCAAGCATCATCCTTGCCGTCCTGGAGATCAACACGAACAATCCCCTGACGCTGTCGTCGCTTGCGCGACGCAGCAATTGCTGATGCACGACCTGGAAGATGCAGCCAGTGCGGCGTAACGCGTCCTTGACTTCGTCACCACTGGACCTTGCCGTGCAGCGCCCCACAAAATATCAAGCAGTAAGCGCAATCGGGAGACAAAGAAATGATCAAGCCCCTTGGCACGCTCGGCGACATGGGAAAGATGCTGAAAGCCGCGCAGGAAATGCAGTCCAAGATGGCAGAGCTTCAGGACGAACTCGACTCCATGACCGTCACCGGGGAAAGCGGTGCCGGTCTCGTCAAGGCCACGGCGACTGCCAAAGGCATTCTCAAGGCGCTCGACATCGACCCCTCGATCTTCAATCCCGATGAGAAGGAAGTCGTGGAAGATCTGATAGTTGCCGCCATCAAGGATGCGCAGGACAAGGCCGCCGCGAAGGGTCAGGACGAAATGAGGAAGCTGACTGAAAGCATGGGCCTCCCGGCGGGCATGAACCTGCCTTTCTGACGCTCGTGCTTCGATGCTCCATCTTGCTTCCGGTCTTTCTGCTGCCTGCGGCAATCGCTTCAGCCCAGGACTGGGCAACCAAGGGGACTTGCACGGTCGACCTGCCCGAAGTCCACGAAGAGGCGCTTGACCCCCCGGGTTTCGCGGCTATCGAGACAGGGGCCGCTGACATTGCCAGCGCGGCCGGGCGGTTCTGGAAAGTTACGGCGCCGAACGGGGCCATCTCCCATCTCTGGGGCACCATGCGCTCGTCACACCCCATGATTCTTGACCTTCCGCGGCCGGTCCGGGATGCGATCAACCGTGCACGCACTGTTGCAATCGAGATCGACGAAACGGCGGAGAGCCGCGAAGAGCACCGCACCGCAATCCATTTCGAGGGCTACTACAACGACGCCTCCGATCCGTTTTCGAGCGAGGGGATCGGTGACGGCACGATAGCGGGCCTGCCACTGCATGTGTCCGACTGGATCCGGGACCGCGCACTTGACACCGGCTGGTCGGAGGACGCCGAAATCGTGCTTTCTCCGGCTGGCCTGGCTGCGATACTTCGCTCCGATCCTTGCGAGGACTTTGCTCGCGGGGCCTTCCCGATGCAGAACAACTACATTCATCTCCTCGGCATTCTTGCCGGCGCCGACATCCTTTCCCTTGAGAAGCCCGGAAGTTTCCTTGCCGACCTGAAAGGTCGCGACGAAACTGCCGAGGCGATCATTGCCGTCCGCGCCGCCCGACTGCAGCCGGTTGCCGACAACCGGAAAAGAAGCACGCTGCTAGCCCTCTATCTCCAGGGGCGAATCGGGATCATCCGCAGCTGGCAATCGGCCCAATTGCAGAACGTCCTCGGCAAGAGAGGAAGGGATGTCCTGAGAATTGCCGATGACTTCATGCTGACGTTCAGGAACAGGCGCTTTTCGGACAAGCTCGCCCCGGAATGGCCGAAAGGGGGAGCCTTTGTCGCCGTTGACGCAGGCCAGATTCCGGGAGAAACCGGCCTTGTTCGGATGTTTCGTGATGCGGGCCTGATCGTTCAACGCATCCATCTGGCCGGAGAGATTCCATGAAGGCGAACTCCGAACTTGAAACCCTGATCGAGCTGATGGCCAAGCTGCCGGGGCTGGGTCCGCGTTCGGCCAGGCGCGCGGTGCTGCATCTTGTGCGGAGGCGAGCGCAACAGATGGCGCCGCTTGCCAGCGCCATGGCACGCGTTGCGGAAACGACGCGCGAGTGCCTGAACTGCGGCAATATCGCGACAAGCGAGCGATGCGCCATCTGCATGAGCGAGAAGCGCGCGAACGGAGAACTCTGCGTGGTCGAGGACGTGGCAGACCTTTGGGCCATGGAGCGTGCTGGCGTGTTCAAGGGCCGCTACCATGTGCTCGGGGGCACGCTCTCGGCTCTCGACGCTGTGGGCCCGGAAGAACTTCGGATTCCGGCACTGGCCGAACGCGTTGCCGAGGAACAGATAAGGGAAGTGATCCTTGCCTTGAATGCCACCGTGGAGGGCCAGACGACGGCGCACTATGTCGCCGATCAACTCGAAGGGCGCGTAACCGTCACGTCCCTAGCCCAAGGCGTGCCGATCGGAGGCGAACTTGACTATCTCGACGACGGAACCATCGGTGCTGCCCTTCGGTCAAGGAAGTCACTCTGAAGTGCATCAATCGGGTTCCCAAGAGGCAATCCGGGAATTCAGTCCTCGTCTTCAGTCGCGCCGTCTTCCCCGCCGTCGTCCCCGGCACTGCCGGGCAGGTTGAAGAAACTGTCGGCGTCAGGCACGTCCGAGTCTTCTGCATCCTTGTCCGGCTTGTCGGAAAGCGTGAAGGTTTCCAGCCCGGAGATCGCCGTCGGGATTCTCGGCTCCGGATCGGCGTCAAGCGATTGTTCGGTGGACACGAGCTTGCGGCGCTCCTCGTCCGTCATCACCTCGCCCTCGCTGGCTTTCTTGGCTGCCGCCTTGTGCACGGCTGCATCAAGCTCGGACTGTCTGCAGAGCCCGAGCGCCACCGGGTCGATGGGTTGAATGTTCGAGATGTTCCAGTGGCTCCGATCGCGAATCGACTGGATCGTTGGTTTGGTAGTGCCCACGAGCTTTGATATCTGGCCGTCCGAAAGCTCGGGATGGAACTTCACCAGCCAAAGGATCGCCGCCGGACGGTCCTGCCGCTTGGACAGGGGCGTGTAGCGTGGTCCCC
>VXPN01000533.1:0-2487 GCA_009839535.1 Boseongicola sp. SB0662_bin_57
CTCGCGCAGCGTGGCGTTCAGCCCGCAGATGTCCACCAGGGTCGGCACCAGGATGACGGACGAGTCGGCCACTGCGACGCGCGGGTCGAAAGGCAAGGTGGTCACCAGAACTTTCGGGAACGTGACGGGAAGGGCACGCATGACTCGAAGCGCGACTTCCCCGCCTGTGCCGCCGCCCAGGCCAAGGACGACCTGCGCACCGCCGTCCAACGCGCTGGTGACAGCTTCGAGCGCTCGTGCTGCTGCGGCCTCCATGGCCTTGAGCTTTTCCGAACCGTCGAGAATCGCGCCATTTGCCCCGAGCGACAGGTCAACGGTGCGCGATGCGACATCATGCCCGGAAAGCTGCCGGGACAGGTACTCCGCCTCCTCGGCCTTCGTGTCGAGCGTGGCCAGGAGCAGGACGTGCGCCTCGTCCATGCACTCAACCCTTCACCGCGCCTGCGGTCATCCCGGTAATGATCTGTCGCGACGCAAAGAGCGTGAAAATGATCGGCGGAACGGCAAGCAGCATGCCGGTCGCCATGATCACTCCCCACTCGACGTTGAACTCGCTCATGTTGTTCACGATCAGGATCGGCACGGTCTTCGTGTTCCGGTCCGACAGGGCGGACGCCAACAGGTACTCGTTCCAGGCGATCCGGAACGTGAAGATCGCCGCCGCCGCCAGACCGGGCTGGATCAGCGGCAGGACGATCTTGAAGAAGACCTGGAACGGACCGGCGCCGTCCACCCGCGCGGCCTCTTCCAGCGAACGCGGAACCTGGACTATGAAGCTCTGCAGGATCCAGATCACGAAGGGCAGGTTCATCGCCACGTAGATTATGATGATGCCGGAGTGGGTTCCGGCAAGGCAGACATCGCCTCGGCCGCCAAACACGTCCCGGATCCAGCCTCCCACCAGCGTGGTCTTGCCGATGCAGAACTCGTTGTTCCACAAGCCGAAGACCGGAACCAGCAGTACCGCAGGCGGCACCATCCGGACCATGAGCGTGGTCAGCGACACCGTATCCCGACCGAAGAAGCGGAACCGTACAAGCGCATAGGCTGCCATGCATCCGATCACCAGGGTCAGTCCGGTCGAAATCAGGGAGATGATCAGGGAGTTGATCAGGGCGCCGCCAAACTTGAGGGAACAGAACTCGAGGTGATCCAGCTCGTACCAAAGAATGTCGCAGAGCGCGGTTTCATAGTTCTGTATCGTGGGGAGAAAGATCAGGCCGGTTGTGCCGCCAATGATGTCGACATCCAGCTTGAACGAATTCACGAACATCAGCAGGACCGGGCCGACAGACATGAAGATCAGCACGGCCAGCAGGGCGTAGAAGGCGGGATTCTGGCGCTCGTGGGCCATCAGCCTTCCTCCTGGACCTGGCGGGCAAGGCGCGCCGTGCGGGCATCCTGGATCCGGGCAATCGCGAACATCGCCAGCGTGAGGATCAGGAGCAGGATCAGCAGGTAGTTCGACATGGCCGCCGCCGTGCCAAGTTCGCGGAATTCCGTTGCCGTGCGCGAAATCCGCAATGCCACGATCTCGGTCGACAGGCCCGGACCGCCCTCGGTCATCACCAGGATGACTTCCAGCACCTTGAATGCGTCTATCAGGCGAAGCAGCGCCGTCACGACCAGGACCGGCATCATCAGCGGCAGCTTGATGTGCCAGATCTGCTGCCAGGCCGTCGCGCCGTCAATGCGCGCCGCTTCGAGGGCGGAGGCCGGCAACGATTGCAGGGCCGCCAGCGCGAGAATCAGTATGAACGGCGTCCATTGCCAGATGTCTGCGATGATGACGCTCAGAAGTGCATGCTGTCCCAGCCAGTCGACTCCGTCGAAGCCAAGCGATTTCAGCGTCTTGTTGAACGTGCCCACGGTCGGGTGATACATGTAGCGCCACATCAGGCCGACAACGACGGGCGCGATCATCATGGGCAGGATGAAGAGCGTGCGGAGAACGGAAATTCCGCGAATGTTGCGGTCGAGCAGGAGCGCCAGCCCGACGCCGATGACCATTTCGGCAACAACGACCGTGAACGCGAAGACCAGCGTGACGGACAGGCTTTCCCGGAACGCCGGATCAAAGAACAGCGTGACGTAGTTCTTCAACCCGACGAAGTCTGTCTCCGAGATGTTCTGGCTCGGGTCCCAGTCCCGGAACGAGCCATACACCATGTATCCCAACGGGTAGAGCAGCGCGATGCCCATGGTGATGGCTGCAGGCGCCAGGAACAGGTATGGCGTCATGCGATTGAATGTCTGCGCAGTCACCGGCGTGCCGCTCCTGTGATCTTTGGGCGGGAGCGGCCCGGACGTCCGGGCCGCTCCGGATCGGGGCTACTGCCAGGTGTAGTAGCCGGCTTCCTCCATGACGGCCCGGGTGCGTTCCGCGACGCCGTCAAGCGCCTCCTGCACATCGAGGCCTTCCGTCAGGACCTTGGAAAGCGTCGTGCCGAGATCCGCATTGATCTTGCCCCAGACAGGGATGATCGG
>VXPN01000533.1:2587-3694 GCA_009839535.1 Boseongicola sp. SB0662_bin_57
GGGGTCGTTGATCTGTCCGGCCACGACCGTCGTGTCGAGGAACATTGCCGTGTCGCCGTTCAGGAACGAGCCGAGCGCTTCGCCGAAGCCAAAGGATGCCGCGCCCTCGGGACCGCAGTCCACGATCGTCTTCAGCGCGTTGGCAGCCTCGACGCCCGCCGCATTGTTCACGATCGGGTTCCACTGGTCATCGAAGATGCGACCGCCCAAGGGAGCGAGATGCAGCAAGAACGCATGACTGGCATGGTGACCGGATGCTGCGCGCGACGAGAGGCCGCCCATGCCCGGCTCCAGATCGGGAATCCGGCACGCAACGTCGAGAAGCTCGTCGTAGGTCTCGGGCACCGAAAGGCCATGCTTGTCAAGGATGTCCGTACGATAGCCGAGGATCGAGGTCTCGGAGCCGTAGGGAATGCCGAACAGGGAGCCCGTCTTTCCTTCGAGATAGCCCTTGTTCCCGCCGGCGAAGCCGATGTTGTAGACGTAGCCGTCGATCAGGTCGTCCGCGTCATAGGCCGGATCCGCAAGCTTCGGGTTCATGAAGTACCGCGCCAGGTTCTCAAGCTGGTCTGCATAGACATAGTCCGCCTTCGAGAAGACGACGTAGGCAATGAGGTCGTACTCGCCCTCGTCCTGCGCCAGTTCAAGCGTCTGGCGCTCGCGCATCTTCAGGTAAGGCAGCTGATCCACTTCGACCTCTATCCCGGTCTCTGCCGTGAACTCCGGCAATATCCTCATCACCGCGTCAAAGTGGGGATGGGCGGGAAAGTTCACGATCAGGGTCTCGCCCTGATACTCGTCATACGGGCCTGCTGACGCGGCAGCCGCCAGCGCCAGCGCGGAGACCGCGCCCAAAGTGATCCGTTTCGTGTAATTCAGCATCAGATTTCCTCCATTGTGCTGCTTTCGAATTCCAGCGCTAGAGCGCCGCCGTGGATTCTCGGTCAAACAGGTGGATGCCCTCGGGCCTGATCGCGAACCTGAGCGTCTCGCCCAGCGCAATGGGCGTTTCGGACTTCAGTTCCACCGTGACGTTGCTGTTTCCGCAGGCGCACAACAAGACCGACTGCGCACCGACATATTCCGAAACAATGACCCTCAGGTCGA
>VXPN01000459.1 GCA_009839535.1 Boseongicola sp. SB0662_bin_57
GACACCATCCGCTGCGCTGCGCGACATAGGTCCATGTCCGGATGAACGCGAGACGGCGTGACAGCATGTCGATGTTGCCGTCCGTGCGGTCGATGTGCCGGATCTGCCCGGCAAGCCAGTCCTCTGGAATCTCGCCGCCATCATGCAGATGGCCATGGATCGCGCCGAGAAGATCGGCATGCTCCTCATGACTGATGTCGCGGAAGTCCGGGATTCTGCAGACATCCCAGAGAAGCCTGACGGAAGGTTCGTCCGTGGCACGCGCACGTACCTCGGCTTGACCAGCGAGCATCCTCAGCGCGATCAGGTCATCGGCGTCCCTGGCGCGGACGAGGCGGTCGCCGTCGGCTGGCATCTCCAGGGAATCGACGAGCCTGTCAATGCTGCCATAGTCCAGCAGGTGGTTTCTCCATTGGAGCCTTTGTACCGGGGCGAAGGAGTGCGTGGTGATGGCCTTGACCACGTTCTCGTCGAGAGGCGGTGCGTCGCCCGTCACGCCGAACGTGCCGTCAGTATGGAACCGGCCGGCGCGGCCCGCGATCTGTGCCAGTTCGTTTGGTGCGAGGATTCGCACCCTGCGCCCGTCGAACTTGCTGAGTCCGGAGAAGGCGACATGTCCGACGTCGAGATTCAGCCCCATGCCGATCGCGTCCGTGGCGACAAGGTAGTCAACGTCGCCGCTTTCGTACATGGACACCTGGGCGTTCCGGGTGCGGGGTGACAGGGCGCCCATGACCACTGCAGCCCCGCCCTTCTGGCGTCGGACCAGTTCCGCGATCGCATACACGCTTTCGACCGAAAACCCGACGATCGCGGAACGGTGCGGCAGTCGGCTGATCTTCTTCGCGCCGCCATAGGAAAGGGTGGACAGCCTATCGCGGCGCTGGAACGTCACCTTCGGCACGAGCGCGGCGATGGTGTCGCGCATGGTGCCGGAACCCATGAAGACGGTTTCCGCCAGGCCCCGGGCCCGGAGCAGCCGGTCCGTGAAGACGTGTCCGCGTTCCGGGTCGGCGGCGAGCTGGATTTCGTCGACGGCAAGGAAGTCGACCGCCATGTCCCCTGGCATCGCCTCGGTCGTGCAGACCCAGTACTGGGTTCGGTTCGGGATGATTCTTTCCTCGCCGGTCAGGAGGGCCACCACCGAGGGCCCGCGAAGTTCGACAATCTTGTTGTAGATCTCGCGGGCGAGCAGCCTGAGCGGCAGGCCGATGACCCCAGTCCTGTAGCCCAGCATCCGCTCAACGGCGTAGTGTGTCTTTCCGGTATTGGTGGGACCGAGGGCCGCCGTGACGCGGCCTTGCATCTGTGGCATGGGAAGGCGGGTCAGGAATGTCTGTCGAGGCGCTTAAAGCGGATCGCAAACGACGTGGCAAGTCCATGCGCAGGGTCGGAATTGCCGTGTTGACTCGGCCGTGGCCGCTTGTATAAGCCCGCCTTCATTGGTGTTGGTGGCCCCCGCAAGGGGATGCCTGTCGGCCTTCTGGCAGAGGACAACGCCCTTCAAGGCCGCCTGAAGTGCAGGCGGCATCCAGGAAGGAGATCAGCCGTGACCAAACGCACAGCTGCCAAGTACAAGATCGACCGCCGGATGGGCGAAAACATCTGGGGCCGGCCAAAATCCCCTGTCAACCGCCGCGAATACGGTCCTGGCCAGCATGGACAGCGCCGCAAGGGCAAGATGTCCGACTTCGGCCTTCAGTTGCGTGCCAAGCAGAAGCTCAAGGGATATTACGGAGACCTGACCGAAAGGCAGTTCCGCCGCATCTTCGCCGAGGCGGAACGGGTCCGGGGCGATACCGGCGAGAACCTGATCGGCCTGCTGGAGCGACGCCTTGACGCCGTCGTGTATCGCGCCAAGTTCGTGCCGACCATCTTTGCCGCGCGCCAGTTCGTGAACCACGGCCATGTCAGGGTGAACGGCAAGCGCGTCAACATTCCGTCCTACCGTGTCAGGGAGGGCGACATGATCGAGGTCCGTGACCGTTCCAAGCAAATCGCGATCGTGCTGGAAGCGGTCGGACTGCCCGAGCGTGACGTGCCCGAGTACATCGAAGTGGATCATTCAAGAATGACCGCCACCTTCGTGCGCACACCGGGCCTGACGGATGTACCCTATCCGGTGCTCATGGAACCGAATCTGGTCGTCGAATACTACGCACAGAACTAGCCACGCCGATCGGCACGACGTGGTTCCGGTCCTGCGCTCGCTTGCGCGGCAAGACCGGCTGTTCCGATCCCGGCGGAAGGATGTGCCTTGGCATCGCTGTCCGGCCCGGCGCGTGGCGCAGCGAGACGGCCCGTTGCATCGTGCCGGTCATGCGCGCCCCGGTCTCGGAAAATGCCGCTTGGATCCAGTTGGCGGCTCAAGGGAGGTGTCCCATGCCAAGCATCGTCGAGGTCGAGGACCTTCGCAAGACCTATGACGGCGGGCTCGAGGCCCTGAAGGGTGTCACGCTCGATATCGAGGAGGGCGAGATCCTCGCGCTTCTTGGACCGAACGGTGCAGGCAAGACGACGCTGATTTCGACGATTTGCGGGATCACGGTGCCCACGTCCGGGCGAATCTCGGTGGGCGGGCACGACGTTCAGTCCGAGTGGCGCGCAGCGCGCAAGCTGATCGGGCTTGTCCCTCAGGAAATCAACCTCGAACCCTTCGAGCTCGTGCAAAGCACGCTGCGCTTCTCGCGCGGACTCTTCGGCAAGCCTCGCAACGATGCGCTGGTCGAAGGCGTGCTGAAGGACCTCGCGCTCCATGACAGGCGGGACAGCAGGACGTCGGAGCTGTCCGGCGGCATGCGTCGCCGGGTCCTGATCGCCAAGGCCCTGTCGCACGAGCCGCGCGTCCTGTTCCTGGACGAGCCGACGGCCGGCGTGGATGTCGAGCTTCGCCGCGACATGTGGGCGCTCGTAAGGCGGCTGCGCGAGGAGGGAGTCACCATCATCCTGACCACGCACTACATCGAGGAGGCCGAGGCCATCGCCGACCGGATCGGCGTGATCAATTCGGGCGAACTGCTGCTGGTCGAGGAAAAGGGCGCGCTCATGCAGCGCCTTGGCAGGAAGGAAGTCCGGATCGAGCTGATGCAGCCCGTCGAAGCCATCCCGGAAGCGCTCGCCGACTACGATCTGGTCCGCGCCGAAGACGGCAGGTCGCTGACCTATGCCTACAAGGCGACCGGAGAGCGCACGGGCATCACCCGCCTGCTCACGGCGGTGCAAGCCGCCGGGCTGACATTGTCCGACATCCAGACTCGCCAGAGTTCGCTCGAAGACATCTTCGTGCGCCTTGTTCGGGAGGAAGTTGAATGAACTGGCACGGCATCGCCGCAATCTGGCGGTTCGAAATGGGGCGGTTCTTCCGCTCCATCCTCCAGTCGATCGTTTCGCCGGTGGTTTCGACCGCGCTGTACTTCGTCGTCTTCGGCGCCGCCATCGGCAGCCGCATGCCCGAGATCGAGGGCGTGGACTACGGGGCCTTCATCGTGCCGGGGCTGATCATGCTGACGGTCCTGCAGCAATCGGTCCAGAATGCAGGCTTCGGAATCTACTTTCCGAAATTCATAGGCACGATTTACGAGGTGCTGTCGGCACCCATCTCGTCGCTTGAAATCGTCATCGGCTACGTCGGCGCTGCAGCCACCAAGTCGATGCTGATCGGGCTCATCATTCTCGTGACGTCCCTGTTCTTCG
>VXPN01000393.1 GCA_009839535.1 Boseongicola sp. SB0662_bin_57
TGGAACCCGCTTGTTGCAAGCTCACCTGACCGGAAACTGTCTGCAAGTCCCTGGCCGCCCGCTGATGGCGGTCGGGCCGCGTGCGCAGGTGCGGCAAGTGCACCGCCATTGGAGCGTCCTGCCACCCCCGCCGCCGCGAGATCCTGAGCGTTCAGCCCCTCAGCAAGAATCAGTGTCCCTTCAACCGAGTCCAACCGCAGATGGACCATGGACTGGTACTCCGGTGAATTGTACCAGCGCATTGCCTCATCGCGGCTCGGGAAGCGCAGAATCACCAGCCGATCGTGCCCGGTCTGTCCCTCGATCACTTCAGTCGTCTCGTTGACCGCGAGGATCTCGACGTCAAACTTGTTGAGGCAGGCCACCGCCTGAGGCACGTAGACGTCGTTGACTCTGGAGCGGTCGAGCACCTTGTGACTCGCCACGAAATAATAGGGACGATTGCCTGTCACGCGACCTCCAAGACGGAGAGTTTCCGCTTTGCGGGGTCAATGGTAGAGCCAAGTTTCGGAATTCTTCTTCGCGAATTCGTTGCCTGACATACCCCAGGGTACGATTGTTTTGGGCCTCTTGCCTGACTTGGCTGCCCGGCAGCCCGTCTCCTGCGGCACGACACCATCAAGCGAGCCCGCCGCGAACGGAAGGAAGATGCCCGGCGGCGAACGCAAGGCAGACCTTCGCGGAAACTGCGAGGCAAGGCCCTGAGCGAAACCTGAACGGCGTCGACCCCGCCGAGGGTTGCCAGATTCGCACGTCGTGGCCACGAATGCGCCGGAATCGGTGCCTTGTCATGGGGTCCCGTCGCGGAAGGCGTTCAAGCACTTCTTCCGTCGCGGAAGGCGTTCAAGCACTTCTTCCCTCGCGCACAGGACGGGAATGCCCCGGGGGTCCCGAATTTCAATGACAGTGCCGCTTCGACAGCATCAGCGTCGTGTCCGGCGTGATGGTCAGGGGCGGCAGGCTGCACATCCCCGGCCTCACCAAACCCGCCGTCCGCAGGAAGGGCGGCAACCCGCATCCGGACGGCAGGCCGGTCTCGGCGTTGCTGAAGCGCACCGGAGCCAGGTGGCGCGCGATCATCTGCCTCACGGTCGAGGTCGCGTGACCGCCTGCATTGAGGGTGCAACCCGGAGGCGATCGTTCCGGAGGGTCCCGCCTTCCCCCCGCCTTCACGCCCGGTGCCCGTCCGTGACAAACCGCCTCGTCCCCGCGCTGGCGGTCACGCGCTCGAGGCCAGGGACATTCCGGTTTCCGCGTCAAAGACATGAAGGCGATCGCGGCTTGCACTCAACTGAACGGCTTCGCCGATATCGGGAGGATGCTGGCCGTCTGCCTTGGCGATGACTTCGCCGCTTGGCGTGTCGACGTAAATCAGCGTGTCGGGTCCGAGCGGTTCGCGAACAGTCACCGTTCCCTCAAGGAACGGGTCTTCGCCGGACGGATGCAGGTCGTCCGGACGCACCCCGAGAATGACCGGCTGTCCCTGGGAGACGTCCAAGTCCAGCTGAATGTCCGGCCCCGATGCGAGCCGGGCCGCCCCACCGTCCACCCTGCACCGCAGCATGTTCATGGACGGCGCCCCGATGAACCCGGCCACGAAGGTGTTCGCTGGCTTGTGGTAGACGTCAGACGGTTTGCCGACCTGCTGGATATGGCCGTCCTTCATGATGACGATCCTGTCGGCCATCGTCATGGCCTCCACCTGGTCATGGGTCACGAAGATGATGGTGCTCCCGACGCGCTGGTGGAGTTTCTTGATCTCGAGGCGCATCTGGGTGCGAAGCTGGGCGTCGAGGTTTGACAGCGGTTCATCAAAGAGAAACACGGCCGGATCGCGCACCATGGCCCGGCCGATCGCGACACGCTGCCGCTGGCCGCCCGACAGCTGCGATGGCTTGCGGTCGAGAAGTTCGGTCATTTCAAGAACTGCAGCGACGTCTTCGAGACGGGCGTTTTTCTCGGCTTTCGTCAGTTTCGACGTCCTGAGCCCGAAGCCGATGTTCTTCCGAACCGTCATGTGCGGGTAGATCGCGTAGTTCTGGAACACCATGGCGATGTTCCGTTCCTTCGGTTCCAGGTGATTCACGACCCGGCCTTCGATCTCGATTTCCCCAGCCGTCATCTCTTCGAGTCCGGCGATGAGGCGAAGTGTCGTCGACTTTCCGCAACCCGACGGGCCCACGAAGACGACGAACTCGCCATCCTCGACCTCGAGGCTGATCCCGTGCAGAACCGTGGTCTTGTCGAATGCCTTCACGAGGTTGCGAAGAACAAGGCTCGCCATGTGCTAATCCTCCAGGAGAGCGTTGAAGGCAGATTCGAGCATGCTGGCCGCCCGGGCGCGACGGGCGGTGCGCGCGTCGAGCCGGCCGCGGCATTCCCGGGCCTTCCCCTCGTATACCTCTGTCGCCCGGTCCAGTGCCGCGGCTGCCGGACCGCCCGGCCGGTCACGACGGATGACGAAGGTCTCGGGGGCGACGGCAGCGGCGTACATCCCGGGCGTGAGCACCGTTGCACGTCCCGTTTCGGATTCAAATGCGTCTGCAAAGACATCGAATCCCCGTGACAGGCCCAAGCCACGCGAGACCACCGCTCGCGCCGTTGTCGAGGCGACTCCATGGGCACGCCGAAAACCCAGTCCCTCGTCCCGGACAAGTGTATCGGCCAGTTCCGTGATCGTTGCGCAGGCGGCGTCGCTGTTGGTTTCGAACCGCGATGCGTTGATCGAACAGGACGGCAGGAACGCTGAGAACAGGGACAGCACCCGCGCGCCGCGTTCGAACACGGCGAAGCCGGCTTGCTGGACATCCGCCTCGCTGTCGTTCATGTCGGCAAACGGCGTGTTGTGCATCGTGTTTATGATCGCGTCACAGAGACCGGTCGTGACGCTCGACATGTGCCGCAGGTGTTCGATCGGAACCGGGTTCCGCTTTTGCGGCATGATCGAGGAAACCTGGACCAAGCTGTCGGGAACATGCAACTGGCCGACCTCGAAGGCGGACCATTGCGCCATGTCCTGCGCGACGCGTCCCAAATGCAGGAATATCAGCTTGATCGCGGAGTAGAGACCGGTCACGTAGTCCACGGACGCGATGCAGCCATAGGAATTCAGTTGCGGCTCTTCGAACCCGAGCAGGTCGGATACGCGGTGCCGGTCGATGGGGAATCCGGACGTCGTGATCGCCGCCGCCCCCATTGGGCAGAGGTCGAGAGAGTCGGAGGCCAGTTCCAGGCGCTCCGCATCTCGCAGGAGACATTCGACGACCGCCGAAAGGTAGTGACCGAAAGTCGTCGGCTGGGCAGGCTGGCCGTGCGTATAGGCGACGACAAGCGTGTCGCGCTCGGCACGCGCCTTCTCGATCAGCCTGTCGACGAGATGCAGGACCTGTTCCATCAGACATCCGGCCTTCTCGCGAAGCGCCATCCTGAACATGGTATGGTCCATGTCGTTGCGCGAACGAGCCACGTGAAGCATCCCGCCGGGCTCGCCGATCCGCCGCTCAAGCTCGGCTTCAAGCAGGAAAAAGTAGTCCTCGTGCTCCCCGGTGTAGGACAGCTTGTCGGCGTCCATGTCCTGCTCGATATCCTGCAGTGCGGCTGCGATCGTCCGCCCCTGGTCCGTCGAAATGATCCCGGTGTCGTGAAGCATCACCAGGTGTGCCCGGTTGATCGCGTTCACGTGACCCGCGAAAT
>VXPN01000350.1 GCA_009839535.1 Boseongicola sp. SB0662_bin_57
TCTCCGCCCCCGGGGCCGTAATTCAATCCCCCCCCACACCCCCCCCGGGCCGCCCCCCCCCCACCCGGGGGCCCCCCCCCCCCCCGGCCGCGCCTGGCTCTGCCATCCATCATCGGATCTGCTCCGGTTACCAAGTCACTCAGTCACATCGCATGAAGCGACACGGGAATTCAGGCAAATTACGTCCTCTGCCACAGGAATGCGACATGCCAGACCCACGGACGTGACGGCGTTGCCTGTCCACACGCCGCCAATCGCGAGATCGGACCACCTCTTGTCACTTTCTGCAAGCGGACCTATTCCGACGCCATGCCCGTTTCCGCTCACCAACGCCTTATTGTGGTGGACTTCGGCAGCCAGGTGACCCAACTCATCGCTCGACGGCTGCGCGAGCTGAACGTCTATTGCGAAATCCATCCGTTCCAGAACGTGACCAAAGCGTTTCTGCAGGAATTCGCACCTCAGGCGGTGATCCTCTCGGGCGGCCCCGCAAGCGTCTTGAACAGCGACGCACCTCGCCCGCCAGCGAGCATCTTTGAAATCGGCGTGCCTATCCTCGGCATTTGCTACGGACAGCAGGTCATGATGGACATGCTCGGCGGCACCGTCGAAGGAGGCAAGATCTCGGGCGGTGGTGGCACCGCCGAATTTGGCCGGGCCTTCGTGGAGCCCCGGGGCACGCTACCCGTTCTGGAAGGCTGGTTCGACGGCGGTCGCGAGCAGGTCTGGATGAGTCATGGAGACCACGTGTCCAAGCTTGCGCCGGGTTTCGAGTCGTTCGGCACGTCGCCGAATGCGCCCTTCGCGATCATCGCGGACACGGACAGGGACTTTTACGCGGTCCAGTTCCATCCGGAAGTTCATCACACACCAAAGGGTGCAAGGTTCATCGAGAATTTCGTTCGGCTCGCAGGCTTCTCGGGCGACTGGACCATGGCCAGCTACAAGAACGAGGCGATCCTGAAGATTCGCGAGCAGGTCGGCGAGGCGTGCGTGATATGCGGTCTGTCAGGAGGCGTTGACAGCTCCGTGGCGGCAGTGCTGATTCACGAGGCGGTCGGCGACCAGCTCACATGCGTCTTTGTCGATCATGGCCTGCTGCGCCAGAACGAGGCCGCGGAGGTCGTCACGATGTTCCGCGACCACTACAACATTCCGCTGATCCATGCGGACGAAACCGAAGTCTTCCTTTCCGCCCTTGACGGCCAGAGCGACCCGGAAACCAAGCGAAAGATCATCGGGGGACTCTTCATCGACGTCTTCCAGAAATATGCCGACGAGATCGATGGCGCCGAATTCCTGGCGCAGGGAACGCTCTATCCTGACGTCATCGAGTCCGTGAGCTTTTCCGGGGGACCGTCTGCCACCATCAAGTCGCACCACAACGTCGGCGGCCTGCCCGAAAAGATGGGCCTCAAGCTCGTCGAACCTCTCCGCGAGCTGTTCAAGGACGAGGTCCGCGCCCTTGGTCGAGAACTCGGGTTGCCCAGAGAGTTCATTGGCCGCCACCCCTTCCCCGGCCCCGGCCTTGCCATCCGTTGTCCAGGAGAAATCACGCGCGACAAGCTCGACATTCTTCGTCAGGCCGATGCCGTCTACATCGACCAGATCCGCCGCCACGGCCTCTATGACGAGATCTGGCAGGCTTATGCCGCCATCCTGCCGGTGCGTACGGTCGGAGTCATGGGGGACGGGCGCACATACGATTACGCCTGCGCCCTTCGGGCGGTCACGTCAGTCGACGGCATGACTGCCGACTACTACCCGTTCAGCCACGAATTCCTCGGCGAGACCGCGACCAGGATCATCAACGAAGTGCAGGGCATCAACCGGGTGACCTACGACATCACTTCGAAACCGCCAGGGACAATCGAATGGGAGTAGCAGCGGGCAACCACCGTTCGAGACCCGCAATCGCGTTGCGCACTGCAGTTCATGGCCGTCCTGGCCCCCCGGAACTCGATGCGCCCTGCTGCAGCCGCCGCGAGAGGCGCCTCACGCAGGACCGGGTTCGGTCCGGAACCAGACGGGTGCGTTTCGCGTGACGGACGAGTCAAGGCCACTTCTCGCGGCCCTGTGGATGACGGGCGCCGTCGTCAGCTTCTCGACCATGGCGGTCGCGGGCCGCGCCGCTGCTGTCGAACTCGACAGTTTCGAGGTGATGATGTACCGCTCCTTCATCGGTCTTGCCATCGTGGTTGCCGTGGGCACCGCCACCGGCAAGATCCGGGAGATTCGGTTCGATCGACTGTCTCTCCACCTTGTGCGCAACATCGGACACTTCGCCGGCCAGAATCTCTGGTTCTCAGCCCTGTCCCTGATCACGCTTGCGCAAGTCTTCGCGCTGGAGTTCACGACACCGATCTGGGTCGTGATTTTCGCACTTGTCTTTGCGGGAGAGCGGCTGACCCGCGCCCGCGTGACAGCCGTCGCTCTCGGCTTCGCCGGAGTCCTTTGCGTTGTCCGGCCTGAAGGCGGAGGGGATGCGCTGGGACTCGTCATCGCCGCGGCCGCCGCCATCGGGTTCGCGTGCTCGATCGTCGCGACCAAGGTTCTCATGCGGACCGAAACCGTCCTCGGCGTGCTCTTCTGGTTGACCGTCATGCAGGCGGTCATGGGAATCGTCACCGCAGGCTGGGACGGCGACATTGCCTGGCCTTCGGCCCAGGCATGGCCCTGGGTTGTCGTGTTCGGGTGCGGCGGGCTCCTGGCGCATACATGCATAACCAGCGCGCTCGCGGTCGCTCCAGCCATCGTCGTCACGCCAATGGACTTTGTCCGCCTCCCCGCGATCGCCGTCATCGGCGCGTTCTTCTACGCCGAGCCGCTTGATGCCTGGGTCCTGCTTGGCGCCGCCCTGATCTTCGGCGGAAACTACGCGAACCTGCTGAACGAAGCCACGGGCCGGCAACGCACTTGACGGACCCGAAACGCGACAGCACCCTACCGGAAACCACTGAATCCGGACACGTTCACGTGACCTGGGATGGGTCGCAAGCCCCTTGCCACGGACCAGCGCGGGCATGGCCTCCAAAGGCGGGCGCGGACTGCGGGCAATCAGCAAGTTTCGGGTCGCTTCCGACGATTCCGGCAGATAGTCGGCTTCCATGACCCAGAACCGGATTCCGGTACGTGCATGGATCGACCTCGTACTGCTGGCCCTGCTCTGGGGCGGCTCGTTCCTTGCGATTCGCGAGGCGCTCGACGAAATCGGCTTCCTCTCTTCGGTCGCGCACAGGGTGATCTGGGCATCGATCCTGCTATGGATCATCGTGGCCGTGCGCCGTCTCGCCGTGCCTCGATCCCCTCGTGTCTGGGGCGCGTTCTTCGTCATGGGGTGCCTCAACAATGTCATCCCGTTCTCGCTGATGGCTTGGGGCCAACTCAGCATCGAGAGCGGGCTTACGGCGATCCTGAATGCCACGACGGCCATTTGGGGCGTTCTGGCCGCAGCGCTGTTCTTTGCCGACGAACGCCTGACCGCGCGGCGGGTCATCGGAGTCGTGATCGGCTTTCTGGGGGTTTCCACAGTGATCGGACTTCAGAATCTCGCAAGTCTCGAATTGAGCTCCCTGGCGCAACTGGCCGTGATCGGAGGAACGATCAGCTATGCCTTCGCGGGCTGCTGGGCGCGCGCCAGGCTGCCGGACCAGGCGCCCCCGACAACGGGGGGCCGCCGGG
>VXPN01000315.1 GCA_009839535.1 Boseongicola sp. SB0662_bin_57
AGCTGCTCCAGCAGTTCCGCCGTCAGCAGCAAGGCGTCGATGTGGTCGGGGCGCAGCGTTGCGGCCATCCTGGCATAGAGGAGCGTGTAGCTTTTCTGCGGCTCCTGGCGCAGGGCCCTGGCGATGGAATGGTATACCTCCGCCAGCCCGTCCCTTGCGTTGCGCACGGAATTGAACGGAATGGTCTCGCCCGCTTCAAGACGGGCACGCAGGTCCTCAAGGTAGGGATCGCCCAGCGCAAGATTCTGGCTTTGCGCGATCAGGTCCAGCGCATCGTCGTTGCGTTCAAGCTGGCTGAGGACTTCCGCGTATGCCGCGACCCCGCGCCGGGGAAGGCGAAGCACCATGCCGGCGTCGCCGGACAGAATGTGCGCCGCCCCCTCGAAGTCGCCGGCCGAGGCGAGAGCGAGCGCCTTGTGGTAGAAGCCGAAGATGCGCGTGGATTCATTCTCGGTCTCCGCCACCTCGTCAAAGGCCTCAAGCGCTTCCGCCATGCGGCCCGCGCCAAAAATGGCCCACGGCTTGGTCAGGTCGTCAAACAGCGGTCCTACGGAAAGACCGTTGTCCAGCGCACTGAGCAGACCTGGCCAATCCTCGTCTTGTGCGGCCTTTCCGAGAAGGACCAGGCTTGCAACCTGGCTGCTTTTGCCGGCTGCGACAATGCGCTCCAGCACCTGTGCGGCATTCTCGAGATCGCCGAGGCTCAGGAATGCAGCGCCCGTGCTTTCGAGAAGCGCAAGATTGGCCGGGTCGCTGGCCAACGCTTCGGAGAAATGCTCGGCCGCCGCGCCGTAGTCGTTTGCCTTGAAGGCCGACCGGCCGGCAAGGTAGCTCCCTGCATCGCCTGCCACGTCGGCCGTTGCAGGCCAGGTGCCGACAGGCAGGAGAAGGAGCGGGGTCAAGAGGGCGAGACGCATTGCTGATTCCTGAATTTGCGTTGTGCAACCTAAGGTGAGGCAGACGCCTTCGCAATCCCGTGCCTCATCGACAACGGGAAGACCGGCATGTCCTGCGGCTGGTCAAGCACGCCCGGATTGCGGGCGCGCCGTTTCGCAAGCCTTGCCGCTACATGTTCGGATAGTTCGGGCCGTCACCGCCCTGAGGCGTCGTCCAGGTGATGTTCTGGCTCGGATCCTTGATGTCGCAGGTCTTGCAATGGACGCAGTTCTGAAAGCTGATCTGGAATCGACGGTCTTCTTCCCCGCCCACGAATTCGTAGACGCCGGCAGGGCAGTACCGGGCCGACGGTCCGGCAAACCTTGGCCAGTTCACCTGGACGGGAATGTCCGGATCGGACAGCACAAGGTGCGCCGGCTGGCTTTCCTCGTGGTTGGTGAAGGAGTAGCTCACGCTGGTCAGCCTGTCGAAGCTGAGAACGCCGTCCGGCCTGGGGTACTCGATGGGCGCATGCCGTGAGGCGTCCTCGGTCGAATCCGCGTCCGTCTTGCCGTGCTTCAGGGTCCCGAACAGGCTGAAGCCGCCGAAGATGGTCTGAAACCACATGTCGAAGCCGCCGAGGGCAAGGCCGCCGAGCGGCCCGTACTTGGCGTTCAGCGGTGCCACGTTGCGCACTTTCTTCAAGTCCTTGCCAACGGGTCCCGCGCGGAGTTCCGTGTCATACGAGTCCAGCACGTCGCCGCTGCGGCCGGCCATGATGGCGGCATGTGCGGCCTCGGCCGCGGCGATGCCGGACAGCATGGCATTGTGATTGCCCTTTATGCGGGGCAGGTTCACCAGCCCGCTGGAGCAGCCCAGAAGGGCGCCGCCCGGAAAGGCCGATTGCGGGATTGACTGAAAGCCCCCCTTTGTCACGGCGCGAGCGCCATATGCGACGCGCTTCCCGCCCCTGAGCACCTTTGCGATTTCGGGATGGTGCTTGAAACGCTGGAACTCCATGTAGGGGTACAGGTGGGGGTTCCGGTAGTTCAGGTCGACGATGTAGCCGACGTAAACCTGGTTGTTGTCGAGGTGGTACATGAAGGATCCGCCCGACTGCCGGAATCCCAGCGGCCAGCCGAGCGTGTGCAGCACAAGGCCCTCGTCATGCGATTCCGGGGACACATCCCAGATTTCCTTCATGCCGATCCCGAACTTGGGCACGTCCGAGTCGGCGTCGAGCGAGTATCTTGCGATCACCTGCTTGGAGAGCGACCCGCGAACGCCTTCCGACAGAAAGACGTACTTGCCGTGCAGTTCCATGCCGGGCTCATGATTTTCGGACGGCGTGCCGTCGGGATTCCTTCCGAACTCGCCCGCCACCACGCCCTTGACCTCGCCGGCATCGCCGATCACCAGTTCGGAGCACGCCATGCCGGGGAAGATTTCGACCCCCAGGGCTTCGGCCTCGCCGGCCATCCAGCGGCACACGTTCCCCATCGACACAATGTAGTTGCCATGGTTGTTCATCAGCGGTGGCATCATGAAATTGGGCACCCGGATCTTTCCGGCCTCACCAAGCAGCCAGAACCTGTCCCTTTTCACTTCAACGTTGATCGGTGCGCCCTTTCCCTTCCAGTCTGGAATCAGCCGCGTCAGCCCGCTCGGATCCAGGACGGCGCCCGACAGAATGTGGGCGCCGACTTCGGAGCCCTTTTCCAGAACGACGACACTCAGGCCTTGATCCATCTGCTTGAGCCGAATTGCGGCAGACAGCCCGGCCGGGCCGGCACCCACGATCACGACGTCGTATTGCATGCTCTCGCGTTCGATCACGGACATGGTTCCTCTTTCCGGGTTCGGTGTGGCCATGCCTATTGGTCCGTCGCCTCCTGGTCAATCGGGTGCTCCGAATCAACCCGTACGAGGACATCCGCTCGACCCGGGGCCACCGGTTTGCTAGAACGAGTTGGCGAAACAAGCTAACGTGGGCGCCATGGACAAGATACCGCTGACCCGCGCGGGACACGTCGCGCTGAACGACGAATTGAAGCGGCTGAAGAGCGTCGAACGCCCGAAGGTCATCCGCGCGATCGCCGACGCGCGCGAGCACGGCGACCTGAGCGAAAACGCGGAATACCATGCGGCTCGCGAGCGGCAGAGCTTCATCGAGGGCAGGGTGAAGGAACTTGAAGCGGTCTTGTCGCTGGCGGACGTGATCGATCCCGCCTCGCTCTCGGGCTCGGTGAAGTTCGGGGCAACCGTAATGCTGTTCGACGAGGCCACGGAGGAGGAGAGATCCTACCAGATCGTTGGCGAGCCGGAGGCCGATATCGAAAGCGGCCGCCTCAATCTCAGATCGCCGCTTGCACGCGCTCTCATTGGCAAGGACGAGGGCGACAGTGTCGAAGTGAACACGCCGGGCGGCAAGAAAGGCTACGAAATCCTCAAGATCGAATTCGTTTGAGCCAATGCCTGACGCGCCAATTCAATCCGCGAATTTCCCTGAGCGCCATTCGGGCATCTTGCCTGAACCCTGGCTTGGCATTGAGAACATGGTCGCGATCCTGGCCACGGTCCTCTGGGCCGTGCTGTGTGCGGTTCTGTTCTGGTCCGTGGAATCTCTGGCAAGCGTCCTTCAGGTTCCGCTCCTCCATGTCGTTCTTGTCGTGGTGGCAGGGCTGCCGGCAGCAATGATCTGGATCGTCGCGTTCACGATGAGGAACGCGCGCATCTCGCGTGGGCAGAACGAGCGGCTCATTCATGCCGTGAGATCCATGCGCGAGGCCCAGGCCAGCCAGGCC
>VXPN01000448.1 GCA_009839535.1 Boseongicola sp. SB0662_bin_57
GCGCCGTCCCCGGTCCGGCCGAGCATCCTGAGGCCGGCAAGGACGGCCTCCGCCTCTTCCCGCGTGAAGGCGAGCGGCGGCAGGTCGTAGCCTCGCCGCATCACGTAGCCGACGCCGGCCTCGCCTTCCACGGGAACGCCCATCGCCTGCAGCGAGGCGCAGTCCCGGTATATGGTGCGCAGGCTGACCTCCAGCGCTTCCGCGATCTCCCTCCCCGTCATGGCGCGGCGGGATCCGCGCAGGATCTGCACGAGCTCGAAGAGGCGGTCGATTCGGGACATTACGGGACGCGGACTCTGCTGACACACAGTTGGCAGTGGCACTATGCGAAGGAGCCCCGGGTGATTCAAGCCGGGAGGCTTCCATGCCGGACGATCGGGGCCACGGGTTCCAGAGAAGCGCTGCGCGCATTGGCGCCTTCGCGTCCCTGAGCTACGCCGTCGACTACTCCTTCCAGCTCGTCGACATCTTCTGGGTGGCGCGGCTCGGCGCCGGCGCGCCGACAGCCATCGCGATCGCGTCTTCAGCCCTCTTCCTCGTTCTCGCGCTGAACGAGGTGGTCGGCGCCGGCACCGTCCCGCTCTTCGCGCAGGCGGCCGGCTCCGGGGACCGGGAACGGACCGGCCACGTCATCCTGCAGGCGCTGCTCTTCAAGCTCGTCCTCGGGGCGGTGATGGCGCTCGCCTTCGGTGCATTCATGCTGTGGGCGGCGCCCCTCTACGACATCGACGCCACGGCCCGCAGCCATCTCGCGGCCTACGGGAAGGTCATCTGGCTTTCGCTGCTGCTGGTCCCGGCGTACTCGACCATGATGACGGCGCTGCGTTCGCTTGGCGGCGAGGCGGATGCCGCGCGCGCGTCCGCGCTTGCCCTGCTTCTGAACATGGCCCTGAACCCGGTGCTCATATTCGGGGTCGGTTCCTGGCCAGGACTGGGCATCGTCGGCGCGGCCTGGGCGACCGTGCTCGCGCAGGCGGCCGCGACGGTGCTGGCGGCAAGGTCCCTTGCCAGGAACCGGTTCGGCGCGAGGGTGTTCAGCGCCGCCAACCTCGGATGGTGTCCGCTTCTCTATCGACGCATCGCGATCATCGGGCTGCCGCTGGGCGGCGTGATGGTGCTCTACAATCTCGAGCAGGCTGCGGTCACCGCGATCGCCGTGAGCTTCGGCACCGCCGTCAGCGACGGTTTCGGGATCGGCGCCCGGATCTGCGGCTTCCTCTTCATGGCGGTTTTCGGAATCGCCGTCGGCGCGTCGGTGACTGTCGGCCTGCACCTGGGCGCCGGACGGGCGGACGTGGTGCGCCGGGCGCTGCCCAGGTTCGCCGGCGCCGGCACCGCCGCGTTCGGCGCTGTCGCGCTGCCGCTCGCGCTCCTTGGCGATGAGCTGGTCAGGCTCTTCACGCAGGACGCCGCGACTGTCGCCGCGGGCGGGACCTATCTCCGGTTCATGGCGGCGGCGCTCTGCTTTCTGTGCGCCCATCACGTCTTCAACGCCGCCTTCGAGGGCGCCGGGCGCAACATGCCCGTGCTGCTTGCGTCAGCCGCCATGTATCTCGGGGTCGAGCTGCCGGTCGTGCTGGCGCTGGCATTCCTCGACGCGCTGAACCCCGAGACGCTCTGGGCCGCGATGACGCTCACGGCCGCGTTCGGCGCGCTCCTCTCCGCATTCCTGTTCCGCCGCGGCGGATGGCTGGCGGAACCCTTCTCCACGGAACTGCAGAAAGGAAAGACCAGATGAGCCTCCTGCAAAGCCATCGACGTGAGCGGCTGACGAGTGGCATCGGCCTCGCTTCGCGGTCAGATGCGCGCTCCGGGCCCCCGAATCTCTCGGATTGTCGGCATCCCTTCGGCATGAAGCGGAACAGGGGCGGTCCTGCAGTGGCCAGGCACGCCGCGACGAACCGCTCGGGACGGGCTGGCAGCTTTTCCCGATGGCTGCGATCCCGTCTGAGGGGCGGCTTGACGACCGCGGCGCCCTTGTCCGGCGAAATTGCCGAGGGCCTTCGTTTGTCGGTGCAGGCAGCCCGCTGCAGGGTTCCAGGAGGCGCAGGCAACATTGACCGGCAAGGTACCTGAGAATGCAATGCCGCCACCCATGACGGAATTGGCGATCTGGCCGTCCATAGGACAGCCGAGGCGTTGTAGCGTGAGGCCAGGAGCAAGTTGATCGCGAATGAGCATCCGTGCGGAATGACAGCCATTGCCGGCTACCAGGCCCGGCATCTCGTGGCCGCGAGGCATGGCTGGGGCGGCAGGGTTCTTGACCGGCGTGCAGCGGACCTCAGTGCGGGATCGCTGGATCGGATGGGACGATGCCGGGCGCGGGGGACATCTTCGCCACCTGATCTGCCTGAGCCGGTTCCCGGTCCGGTCCAACGTTCGCCATCCGCATCTTGCAGGTCAAGCCCTCGGGCGCATCCTCCATGTTTGCCGCACGATTTCGAGGCGCGTAACGAGTGCCGGACGTTCCTCGTGGACGGCCGGGTCGACGGTGTGCATCAATGCGCATTCTCGCGGTCGGCCAACTTCCGGTCCGTGGGAAAGTCCAGGGATCGAGGCCGAAACGACCGGGCCATGTGGGGCCGACGAACCGAGATGACGGTTCCGATGGACGAGACGGAACGCGCTTGGCGATGCATGCTCGATGTGGTTTGGTGTTCGTGGATCAGGTGACCGATCGGCCAGAATAGTCGGGGTTGGAGGGCCACCCTGTGGTGACAACCGCCCGTCGGCACTGCTCGTGGAGAGCACAGGCCTGCTGGCTGCCTGCCCGGTATAGAAGATCAACGTCGACAGCGCCGCGATCAGGGTGGTGTTCGCCTGCCGCATCATCGCCATGACGCTGTTCAGACGTCGGATGCAAGATTGCGAGTGAGGGCTGATCCTTGCTGACCACGAAGCAGATTCCCTGTACGCCCATGCCCTGGTACGCGACATGAGGGTTCCGGACCGGCAGGGCGGTGCGGCGTGTGCCGAGGTTCATGTCGGCGGTTGCCGGGATCGCAAGCACGATTCGGAGCGTGGGAACCAGATCATGTTGTGCGGACACACTCGGCTCTCGATTGTCGCACTTGGCCGACGCATCGGGTTCCGCGCCGGTCAGAGGCGTGCGCTGGCCCACGAAGAGTGACCTGTTGCGATGCACGCTTGTCATGATGCGGCAGGGCCACGTGTGGAGGTCATCGACAGGCCAGCAGCCTGCTTTGGGGACCGGCCATCCGGGGCTCAGATAGAACTGGTCGTAATTCACTATACCGCAATGGAGAATGCCGAGGCCGCGCTTGAACGCCTCTGCGGCAGCGAATTCGAAGTCTCTGCACACTATCTGGTAGGGCAGGACGGTATGGTGTTTCGGATGGTTCGCGAGGAGAAGCGGGCTTGGCACGCGGGCGCCGGCTCCTGGGCGGGGCGGGGCGACGTGAACTCCCGCTCCATCGGGGTCGAACTTGACAATGACGGCATGTCGCGATTCACCGAACCGCTCATGGACAAGCTGGAAGTCCTGCTTGCCGACATTCTGGACCGTCACGGCCTGCCTCCGCAGGCGGTGATTGGGCACTCCGACATGGCCCCCGACCGGAAGCACGACCCTGGGCGGCATTTCGACTGGCGGCGGCTCGCCGAGAAAGGCCTCTCGGTATGGCCGGCACATTT
>VXPN01000372.1 GCA_009839535.1 Boseongicola sp. SB0662_bin_57
GCTGGCCAGGTGAATGCCGCGCTCCTTGAGGCCCTCGACGATCTCGAGCAGCTCCTTCAGCGAGCGCCCGAGCCCGTCGAGGCGTGTGACGCAAGGGATGTCGCCTGGCCGCGCATGATCGATCAGCTCGGTCAGGGACTGGTCGCTTGGCGCGTGCGCCCGAAGCGACGTCCGTGAAGACGCGGATGGCGCCGGCGTCCGCGAGGCGGTCCTTCTGGCCGGGTGTGTCCTGGTTGGTCGCCGAGACGCACGCGTAGCCAAGGATGTCGCCTTTCCGGGCGGAGTGGCCCGTCTGTTTGCCGACCGCTTTGGGGCCGGTTTCCGGATTGCCATCCGTGACGCCGAAACAGCGGTCAATGGAGTCCATCGTCTGGCCACGTAGCGGGGCATCTTGTGCAGGTTTGAATCCCGGCAATGCCGCCCCGTCGGCGGCGGGAAGCCGTTGCGGTTCAGCACGTTGGACGAGAGGAAGCGGCGGATGACCGGCTGGAAGTTCCGATGATTAGTGATAGTCCAAAACGAGCGCGCGCGTCTCGGATGGCAGATCCTCGGGTTTGAGAGAGATGGTGCTTGTACAAGCGAAATCGACGCGGTCCTCGCCAAATGACGCAAGAAACTCCGTAATGAAGTGCATTTCGCATGGCCTGTAGCACAGGGTGCGAAAGTGCATGGGGATGACGAGCTGGGGATGCACGATGTCGGCAATTCGGTTCAGCTCTTCCAGCGAGATTACCGGATAGCCGCCTGCATGGCTCAAGAGGACATTGACGTCCTCGAAAAAGGACAACTGGGCGTCGGAAAAGTCGTTTCCCATGTCGCCCATATGGCCGATCTCGATTCCATCGACGTTGAAGCGGTACATCGCATTCTGGTCGGGGTCCCGATTCGGATGTTCCAGATGCTCCTTTGCTTCAATCGCGCGGAAAGTGACGCCGTGCGAACTGGTCTCCTTGCCGCCAAGGGCGACTTGCAGCGCGTCGATCACGGTCGCGTCCTCTCTCTTTGGAACCAGATGATCGTTGTCGTGAAAGTCGTCATTGCTGCTGGACTTGATGACGATGTCCGCAGGATCGGGAAATGCCTTGAAACCTGCCTTCTCGGGGTCGTAGGGGTCTGTCACGATTCGCGTTCCGTCTTCGCTTTCAATGGCGAAGCTGGCTTGTCCGTACCACGTGATCCTCATGTCCAACCCTCCATTTCTTCGCTTTGCGCTCTCGCAGTGCCCTTCGAAGGACGGTCGCACAATCAACCCGCTGCTGGTCTCTCCAAAGCCTGCCGGTTCTCTCGCCTGGGGACGCCTTCGCCCTCTCCCGCTGGCCCGCTGTGCCGCGCAACGACGTCAACTTGATCAAATGCGATCATGCACGGGTCGGCGCCGCGATTCGACCGCGCATGACCATTTCCGCACGGAATCATAGCATCTCGGGCCCTAGGCAATAAGGTCTCCTCTTCGTTGTCCTTCATCATCCAGATGCCGATGGCCAGAACGATGGTGCGGTCCGGCGAATTTGCGCCGTGCGTGAATGGACGGCACGCATCTCCGGCGATCAAGGCGTTCCAGGCGATGCGTGGCCGTGTCGTCGGCAGTGACAGTGGCCCGGCCGTCCTCGCCATGGCCGGTGGCAGTTCCGCGAAACTCGCCTGGCGTGGCAGCTCCCCAATCTTGCACATTCATTTCAGCAACCGGGCCGGACCTTTCCTGCTGCAG
The DNA here is from genome assembly GCA_009839535.1 of Boseongicola sp. SB0662_bin_57. GTDB lineage: Bacteria > Pseudomonadota > Alphaproteobacteria > Rhodobacterales > Rhodobacteraceae > JAJEFO01. The sequence continues at coordinate 1,709 of VXPN01000372.1, forward strand.
CCGGCGCTGGACCGGTCCGTCAAATTGGCGCTACCAGCGCACTTGCCCGGGATCGAGACCCAGCGCTACCTTTCCGTAGATTGTTGAATTGGCGTCCCAGTTAAGAAAGATCTGCTGTGCGCCGGCATTGATGTCTCGGTAGTAGCGCTGGAGATCATTCGAAAGGTAGATGCTTGTTGCGCCGGATGCGTAGAAAATCCGATCGACCGAGCGCTTTGCCAGGATTGGTGCATAAGCCATGTCGCGGCGGTTTCGCGCCATGACCTCTCTTGGCAGTTCGTCGTGCGTCAGGAGGAATTCATGCGTTTCCAGCAAGTTGTCGAGCAGCATGCGCCGCGCGGCGTCGATCTCGGCAGATGATTCCGCAATGCGCATCTGGATGCTTTGAAGCTCGCCGATCCTGAACTTTCCGCCCATGCGGGGAGTCCGCTCGCGAATGTCGTCAATGAACATGTCAAGCGCGCCCTGTGCGGCGCCGACGATTGCCGAGGCCAGGCTGTAGGGATTGGTCGACCACTGCGGTTGGCGGAAGATCGGGGCGTCCCTGAATTTGGGCCCGAAGAAGTCCGCTGGACTGGCACAGTGATCGGGAAGATAGACGTCCTTGAGTTCCACGTCCCGGCTGCCGGTCCCTTCGAGACCCATCACTTGCCAAGTGTCGATGATCTCCGAATCTCCGCGCCGAAAGACGAATTTCGTCGGTTTCCCGTCGACCTTCCCGACGGTGACGTGCCAGTCGCAATGGTCGCAGCCGCTTGAGAATCTCAATTGACCATTGAGCAGCCAGCCGCCATCGGCGCGATTGACTTTCAGGTCGGGTGCGTTGCCAGAGGCAATCCTCGCCGACGGATCGCTGCCCCAGACATCCTGCATTGCGCTGCCGGTATAGTAGGCGCCGACCGTCTGGTTGTGCTCGCCAATCACGGCGTAAACCCATCCGCTTGACGGGCAGCCCTTGGCAATTTCCATGACGAGTTCGCAGAAGACGTAGTACGGCATCTCGAATCCGCCGAACTCTCGCGGTTTGGTGACATTGAAAAGGCCGGCAGCCTCCAGCTCGTCGATGGTCTCGTCCGGCACTTTGCGCTCTTCGGCGCAGCGCCTTTGTCGAGCACGCAATGCAGGGTACATCGCTCGCGCGGACGACAACAGCGTGTCTCTGTCAGGGTTCGCCACAACGGCCAAAATGTTACATTGATGGTGACGGAGCGTCTAGCGGCGGGCGGGCGGCCCCAAGTCCATCGCTCATGGCTTACTCTGTTTCCAGATCCGTTGACTTGCTGCACTGCAGTTCCAGGGACCGACCAATGCGACGCAAGGCCCGTCTTGAGGGCGGGAAGCAGTCACCATATACGATCCCCAAACCTTTCATGACAGGATCAGGAATGCCGACGCTCTACGGGTTGAAGAATTGCAGCACCTGCAGGACGGCAGCTCAGGAACTGAAAGGTGCCGGCAAGGACGTGACATTCGTGGACGTTCGCGAAAGCCGATTGGCCCCGGACGTCATCGACCGTTTCCTTCAAGAGTTTGGGGACGCTCTCGTCAACCGTCGCTCGACCACCTGGCGCAACCTTTCCGATCGCCAGCGTCAGGGGTCGCCCGACGACCTGATCGCCAGGCATCCGTCACTCATGAAGCGCCCCGTCATCGTCGAGGGCGAAATGTCCACGCTTGGCTGGAATGCAGCGGCAAGGGCACGGCATCTCGGCGAATAGGCCCCTTTCGCCGGATCGAACGTCCGCTTCACTTGTTCCTGTCAAAGGCCGCGTAGAGCAATCGGTCGACCGAAACCGGTCCGCCGCCCCGGAAGACCAGGTAGAGAAGCAGGAAGACCCAGAAGGCGCGCTGGTCCAGGATCACCGCGTCCGAGACGTGGTCAAACCACGCACCGGTCTCTCCGCCATGGCCGAAAATGTCCGTGAGGCTCTGAACCGTCACGAAAC
>VXPN01000176.1 GCA_009839535.1 Boseongicola sp. SB0662_bin_57
GCATGCTTCATGTCTTCGCATGATCATTGGTTCGGCCGGAGATCCGGCGTGTCCGCTGAAAGGCTCTTGCGCGCCGGGCCGCGAATCACCTCCTGCACGTATCTCGTCCTCCCGCTTCAGGCTTTAGAGCCTGACCTAAGAGTCATGCTCATGCACTATATATTGTTAAAGCTGCACAAATTTTGGGGATTGCCCCGATGACTGACCAATACGCAACATGCCGTTCTTCATGGGGTTCAAAACCAACCGTATCTTGAACGTGGACAGCCAGAGGGATAAGCCCCCCCCAAAAGTGACTCCGCGGACCTTGGTGGTTTCTGTCCCAAGCGACCCTTCTAGGCAGCTTCGAGTTCCCAATGCGCCGGGGCCGGATCTCTCCGGTCCGGTTTCCCTTTCCGCCTGTCTCCCTTGAGCCTGAAGATCAAGTCTTGCCGATGATCGATCTGGTCTTCGAGATCGGCAATTCGTTTCAATTGGTTGCGAACGTTCGACACCTTGTTCATGTACATGAGGCGCATCAGGCTCTCGGCTGCCCTTGGCACAGGCGACTTGCCCGTCTCCCACCGATGGACGGTTTGCTCCTTCACGTCGAAGAGGTTCGCCAGCACTGCCTGGGACATGAGCATTTCTCGACGGAGAAACCGAAACTCCTTGCCGCTCAGTTCCTTGGTGTCACGGCAAAGGCGCTCGCCGATCGCTTGATGGAGCGCGTCGATTTCCTTGATCGCGATGCTGGCGCCGCGAGCAGTCTTGAACCGCTCGAAACCGTTCACCAGGTAGACATCGTCCAGTCCGCATTCCAGGTAGTGGTATCTTTCATCTTTCATGTTCCTCCCTCCATCAAGATCCCGACGTCCAGGTAGTGATGCAATCGATGTGGTCATCATGCACGGCAACAACTACTGCCACCCGTCGCCCCGCCACCTTTCGTCGCATCCTGATCCGCCAGTCGTTGTATTCGTCCAACTCCGGGAGCCCGAAAGGGCGCCCCTTCCGCAAGACCTCCAAAACAGAACGCATGTCGATGTCCCGTTCGATCATGCGCTCCTGGAAATGGGGCAAATCCATCCGGATATTCGCGCTGTCCGCCGCGGCAAGTGCCTTCACTTTCCCAGCCAGTTCGGCACCCGACGGGATGGTTTGTACCTGCTTTGGAAACGGGATGACCGACGCGCGTGCCACAACCTGACAATATGGTAGGTGGTGACTGCTGGTCAAGATGCTGGAATGCAACGAGGGTTCGCATGCAGTTCTCGGCTTGCAACATGCCTGAACTCGGTGGTTGCGGCTGGGCTTCGAATTCTGAACGGCCAAGCTGGGCGAGGTGGCTTGCAGCAAGGGACCGGCCGGGAATCCGTCGATGCCCCCTCACCTACCGCGCGGCAGCCTTTCATCGAGGATGGCCATGACAGCGTCTGCCCTCTCACGATCTCGGCGAGGCCGGCACGGTTTTCTACGATCTCTCCTCGGGACTTGTCCCTGCGGCCTGCCCTGCTGGCGGCGGGTGCGCAGCATTTCCGACAATTGGAAATTTCGGATTTGGGTGGGCGTCCTCGGCCGCCCGCTTCGCCCATTCAGGCAGTCGGAAAGGCTGGTGACGGATGCGTGCCAGGCACTATTCGCGGCGTCAGAAACGCAGCTTCAGGACGTGGCCGGACTGCCGGCTGTCGTCCGATCCGAGTCCCCGTGCGGAAACGGCCATGTCGAGAGCGAGCCCGCCGCGGCGCCAGCTTCCGCCGAGCGCAAGGTTGAGACGCGTCCGCGGGGCCACGGAGAAAAGCTCCTCGCCGACACCCGGACGCGGGTCTCGGTCCCGTCGAAGGTCCGCTCCAGAGTTCCTGTTCCGGTTGCGGTTCGGGCATGGGCGTCTCGCAGAGGGGCGGGGTGCCGACCTGGCCGGCAGGGCACGTCTGCGGCGGCGGGGTGGTGCAGTCGGGCGGCGCACTCGCCTGGCCAGGCGGGCACAACGGCTGCGGAGGCGGAGGCATCCTGCCGTCCGGCGGCGTTCCCACGTACCCCGAGGGACACGCTCCAGCGGTTTCGATGAAGTCGTCCGCCGAGAAGTCCCGGCCGGCGACGACACCGGTTGCCGGCTCGCTGACGGTCCAGTTCGCGGGGTCCGCATCGGTGCGGTTCGTGACCCTGATGCCCGCCTCCCGGATGGTGACGTCCCACGCGCCGTTTGCGGCGACCGCTCCCGGGACGACGCCCGTCGTGCCGTCGTGGAGCTTCACGTCGTTGACCAGGATGGCGGTCTCGCCACCATCGTTGATGATCCAGCCCTTGCCGAGAACGGTTGCCACCCGGCGGCCGTCGAGCTGCATGCCGACGAGGAGCTTCGGCCTGACCGCAGGACCTTCCGGGCTGTCTCCCGGGCTGTCTCCCGTCGCAAGGATCGCGACGCCCGAATCCGCGTCGATGCGTCCGGACGGGCCGATGAAGACCTTGCCGCCGCCGGCGAGGAAGACGCCTGCCCCCCTTGCGCTGTCGATCCTGCCATTCACCGTCACCGTTTGCTTCCGGTATCCGTCCCCGTCGAAGGCCGCGGCGCGCTCATTCATCCGGGGCGGCCCCGATGGCCCGGCTTGCACCGAACGCACCCGCGATGCCGTCCTTTGTGAACATCCCTGCTGCGTCCTCGCTGTCGGGGCCGTAGAACGCACCACGAAGACCGCGATCATGAAAGCTCCCGTTGGAGTTCACCGTCACGTCTTCCCACGTGATGTCCGGGTATGCTTGGCCTTCGGTCGTGTCGAGCATGTTGATCATGGCGACATTCAGGCTGCCCGGGTCCGAAAAGTCCTCGATATGAAGGTAGGACTTCCCGACGATCGTACGCCCGTACCGGCCACTGTCCTTGTCATGGTCGACACCTGTCATTGCACCCCACCACCACGCCCCTCCAGACGTTGGCCGCGTGGCATAGTAGTCGCCCATGACGTATGTCTCGGTTTCCAGACTCTCCGGAGATGCTCCGGCCCGTTCAACGTTTCTTGCCTCGTTGATCATGAAAAAGAAGCTGTGATCCATCCAGCCACCGAAGTGGGTTGTCTCTGTCGTCGTTCCGTTGGCGTCGGACAGGCGATGCGTCATGCTGATCGGAATGAACAGGATGGCGCCGGCCGGTTCCGTCGCGGCAATGTCGTCAGGAAGCGTTGGCAAGTGGCGAACACGGCCGTGTGAATCACCGGGCGATATGGACACCGAACCGAATTTCCAGGTTGCTTTCACGCCGTCCACGGTGACTTGCTGCCTGGAACCTATGTCGCCGGCCGCCTGCCAGATCATCCAGTGGTTGGAAGTCGGCGTATCGGACACAACCGTTTCAAGCAGCTCCTCGAACGAATGCCGCCTGTGCCACCAGTTCGGCATGTTCTGCACGTTCTGCAGCCAGTGAAAGGGCGGCCCGGGTGCGGGTCCGGGAGTAGGTGTCGGCGCAGGACTTGACGGCTGCGTTTGCGTCTGTGGCTGCGGTTGCGGGGCAGGGTCGGGTTCGGGCGGCGGCTGCTGCACCGGCGTCGCCGGCTGGGGTTCGGACGGCACAGGCGTCTCCGCCGGTGGCGGCGGCGCCGGGGGCGGCGGCGGCGCGGGCGCCGGCCCGCCGCCGCCCTTGCAGCCGGACAGGGCCATCGCGCCGGCCAGGACGGCAACG
>VXPN01000409.1 GCA_009839535.1 Boseongicola sp. SB0662_bin_57
CGTCGATCTGGGCATCGACCACGTTGCCGGCAGGGACCATGAGGATGACGTTGCGAGGACGCTTCAATGACTGGACGAGCGCCTCAAAGGATTGGCAGGGCGCGATTCGCCGGGCGAGCGCTCCCGCAGTGTCCATGAGCTCGGTGACGCGGGCATGGGTACGGTTGTATGCCGACACCCGAAAGCCGTTGTCGGCAATGTTGAGCGTCAGCATTGCGCCCATGGTCCCAAGCCCGACAACTCCGATTTCCGATTCTGACATGCGCGTTTCCTGTTCCCGTCTGGCAGTTCCGGCGCTAACACTACGGCGAAGGGCCGGAAACGCAACGACAGTCAGGCCCGAGCTTGGCAGGAGGGTGAGTCATGACGGATAAGCCGATCGCATTGGTGACCGGAGGTGCGCAGGGCATCGGACATGCATGCGCGGAAGCACTGGCCAATGACGGGTTCAGAATCATTCTGGCGGACATCAACGCGAGTGTCGGGGACGCGGCGAAGAAGCTTGGTCAGGATGCGAACGGGTTCGTTTGCGACATGGGCGACCCTGCGCAGGTCTCGGACATGTTCGATCGAATCGCGGCCGATCACGGTCCGGTCTCGGCCTTGGTGAACAACGCGGGGATCTCGGAGCCGGGGGATTTTCTCGACTACGACATCGCCACCTTCCAAAAGGTGATCGCCGTCAATCTCACAGGCGCCTTCGCGGCGCTTCAGCGCGCGGCCCGCATGATGATCGACGCGGGCATCGAAGGCGCGATCGTCAACATGTCATCGATCAATGCCCAGGTCGCGATTCCGGCAATTCCCGCCTACTGCGCCTCGAAGGGCGGCGTGATGCAGCTCACCAAGGCGGCCGCGCTTGCCCTTGCGCCGCACAATGTCCGAGTCAACGCGGTCGGCCCGGGTTCGATCGACACGGCGATGATGGCCGCTGTGAACTCGAGCCCCGATGCGATGAAGATGGTCATGTCACGAACGCCGCTCAAGCGCGTTGGCACGCCCAGCGAGATCGCCGACGTGGTCGCCTTCCTGATCAGCGGCAAGGCAAGCTACATCACCGGCGAGACGATCTACGTCGATGGCGGCCGGCTCGGAATGAACTACATTTGCTGAGCAGTGCACGGGTGTCGGGCAGGATTCGTCCGGCTCTCCCGTCACTTCTGCGCATTCGGGCCAGTGTAGCTCCATCGGTATTCGGGAGGTGTCGGGCCCTTGTTGCGCCCGCCCTGCTGCATCTGTTCCCACGCATGCGCCAGGATGCCGACAGAGCGCGAGAGACAGAAGAGTCCGCGTGCCAGCGGCGGCGCAAAGCCGAGTTCGGCAAAGATGACGGCCGTCGCCCCGTCGATGTTCATCGGCACGGGCCTGCCTTTCCTTCTGCCCAGCTCGTCTTCGACCGTGCGTCCGGCATGGGCGTACTGCCCCGTCACGACGCCGCTTTCGGCGGCCTTGTCCACGAGAGAGAGGAGGCGCGGTGCGCGCGGGTCGGACGGCTTGTGGAACCTGTGGCCGAAACCCGGCACGAACGCGTTGCGGGCATGCTGCCAGTTGCCAATCCCTTCCGAAGCGGCCTGCGCCAGCCCGGTTCCGGAGCTGGCCGCCTTGGCAATGCCATCAAGGAACTCGACCGCCTGCTCTCCTGCGCCACCATGCACGTCACCGAGCATGTTGACCGCGGAGGCCATTGCGTTGTTCAGGGGCAGTCCGCATGTCACGGCCATGCGTGCAGCTGCGATCGACGGCGCCTGCGGCCCGTGGTCCACCGCTGCGACCAATGCGGCTTCGAGAAGCCGGGCCTGGCCTTCCTCGGGCATCTCGCCTCTGGTCATCAGCCAGATCGTTTCCGGCAAAGTGAGCTTTCCGATCAGTTCCTCGATCGGATGGCCCCGCAAATGGATCCGGCCCGGCTCCATGTCGATTATCGCCGTTGACCACCAGTCCGAGACGTCGTTGCCGCTCATATGATCCCATCCCTTTCGAGGCGCTCAAGCTCGGAGGCGGAAATTCCGAAGCGGCCCCAGATTTCACGATTGTGCTGTCCAAGTTCCGGCGGCGGGCTGTCGACGGCAGCTGCCTCCCGATCAAGTTTCACACCGGTGCGCGCGAGCTCGATATCGCGTCCAACGCCTGGGGCGTTCTCGAAGCCCGACAGGAAACCGCGGCCGGCGATCTGTTCCGAGCGGAGAACTTCCGGCACGGTCAGCACGGCGCCCGTCGGCACCCCGATCCGGTTCAGTTCCTCGACCCAGTCCCTGGCGGGCCTTGTCGCGAGCACGGCCTCGAGCTCCGCGCGAAGCCCGTCCCGGTTCCCCTTGCGATTCTCGCGCGTGGCGTATTCGGTGCGGGTCCGCAGCCCGGCCAGTCCGAGATGGTCGGTCAGGCGCACCCACTGATCGTCGCTGTTCGCCGCGACATTGATCGGGTCGGTGGCGGTGCTGAAGGTTCCGGACGGCGCTGATGTCGGGTTTTCGTTGCCATGCGCCTCCGGAATGACGCCCGCGATCAGGTGATTCGACACCACCCATCCCATGGTCGCCAGAACGGATTCCAGCATCGAGACGTCGATGAACGCGCCCCGTGGCCGCTTGTTCAGCGCCGCCGTGATCGCGAAGGCCGCGGTCAGGCCGCCGACCGTGTCCGCCACAGGGTAGCCTACGCGCGTCGGGGCGCTCTCTGCGGTTCCCGTGATCGACATGACGCCCGACGCGCCCTGAATGATCTGGTCATAGGCGGGACGGTCGACCCAGGGCCCGTCCTGGCCGAATCCGGAGATCGCGCAATATGTCAGTTCCGCGTTGATCCCTTTCAGGACATCATGGCCCAGGCCAAGGCGCTCCATGACCCCTGGGCGGAAGTTCTCGACCAGGACGTCCGCCTTTGCCGCGAGGCGCTTGAGCAGCGACTTCCCCTCGGCATGCTTGAGGTTCAGCGTCACGGACTTCTTGCCCGCGTTCTGGGCAAGGAACGAGGCGCCCATCCCTGCGGCATTGAGCCGGGCATCCGCGCCCAGCCGCCGTGCCAGATCTCCGCCGCCGGGCCGCTCGACCTTGATCACCTCCGCGCCGAGATGGGCCAGCTGGTGACAGCAGAACGGGCCTGCCAGCACGTTGGTGAGATCCAGAACGAGAATGTCCGAGAGCGGTGCAGCCATCGTTCAGTCGACCACGAGTTCCGCGACAACCGAAGCCCATGCCGCCCCGTGCATGTCCCGGTCCCCGGGATGGCCTTGCACGACCGGGCGGGGAAGGCTGATCTTGATCACGTTCAGGTCGTTGATGTCGAAGCGCTTGATCGATTTCGGATCCGTCCCGAGGGCTTCCGCGACGCGTTTCGTCGAGAGGCCGCCTGAAAGTCGTGCAAAGGCGTCGCCGGAACCGCAGAAGATGTCGATCGTCAGCCAGAAGGGTCCGGCGTTCTTGGACCGGACCTTGTCGCAGATCTCGCCCACTTCAGGCATTGATCACGTCGAGGCGGAACGCGTCCATCGGGTCCGAAAGCGTCATGACATGATGGAGGCAGAACTCGTGGACCGGTCCCCTGTCGATCTCGGCTGGCGAAAACGGAAACGAGAAGGTCGGCTGCTCTTCCTCGGATGTCAGGGGGTGGTGCAGAAGGTAGGGATTCATGAGCTTGCCGATCTCGTT
>VXPN01000048.1 GCA_009839535.1 Boseongicola sp. SB0662_bin_57
CCGTCTGGCGGGAGCGTGGGCGTACTGGGGCTGGAAGGGCGGCTATTTCTCTTCGCAAGGGGATGCGCGGGCCTATTTCGACGAGATGCGCTACATGCTCGCGACGCAACGCGGCGCGCCGAACTCCCCGCAATGGTTCAACACGGGCCTTCATTGGGCATACGGCATCGACGGGCCGAGCCAAGGCCACCACTACGTGGACTACAAGACCGGCAAGCTGACCAGGTCCGGAAGCGCCTACGAGCATCCGCAGCCGCACGCGTGCTTCATTCAGTCCTGCGCCGACGACCTCGTGAACAGCGGCGGCATCATGGATCTGTGGGTAAGGGAGTCACGGCTCTTCAAGTACGGATCCGGTACCGGGACAAATTTCAGCATGCTCCGCGGAGCGGGCGAGCATCTGTCCGGCGGTGGCAACTCATCGGGCTTGATGGGCTTTCTGAAGATCGGCGACCGTGCTGCCGGCGCCATCAAGTCGGGTGGCACCACCCGGCGCGCGGCCAAGATGGTGATTGTTGACGCCGATCACCCCGACATCGAGGACTTCATCAACTGGAAGGTCATCGAGGAGCAGAAGGTTGCTTCCATAGTGGCCGGCTCGAAGGTCCACGAACGCGAGCTCAACGGCATATTCGCGGCAATCAAGGCGTGGGACGGTGCGGAAGCCGATGCGGTCGATCCGGTGCGGAACGAGGGCCTCAAGGCCGCGATCCGATCCGCGAAAAGGTCCGCCATTCCGGAGACCTATATCAAGCGCGTTCTTGACTACGCGAGACAGGGCTACGAATCGATCGAATTTCCGACATATGACACGGACTGGGATTCGGAAGCCTATTCGAGCGTTTCTGGCCAGAACTCCAACAACTCGATCCGGGTCACGGACGCGTTCCTGCAAGCGGTGAAGGATGACGCGGACTGGAATCTGTTCCGCCGCACCGACGGCAAGGTGGCAAGGACGGTCAAGGCGCGTAATCTGTGGGAGCAGGTCGGCCATGCCGCCTGGGCCTGTGCGGATCCCGGCATCCAGTACCATGACACGATCAATGCCTGGCATACATGCCCCGAGGCCGGACCGATCCGCGGGTCGAACCCGTGTTCGGAGTACATGTTCCTCGACGATACCGCCTGCAACCTGGCGTCCATGAACCTCCTTGCATTCCATGACGAAGGGGAGTTCCAGGCCGACGACTATGTCCATGCAACGCGTCTCTGGACACTGACGCTGGAAATCAGCGTCATGATGGCGCAATTCCCGTCGAAGGAAATTGCGCAACTGTCCTACGAATTCAGGACCCTCGGCCTTGGCTACGCGAACATTGGCGGCCTGCTCATGACCATGGGCCTGGGATACGATTCGGACGAGGGCCGGGCGCTGGCGGGCGCCCTCACGGCAATCATGACCGGAGCGTCCTACGCGACGTCGGCCGAGATTGCGCGGGAACTGGGCCCGTTCCGGGGCTACGAGAAGAACTCCGCACATATGCTTCGCGTCATTCGCAACCACAGACGCGCGGCACACGGAAAGACATCAGGATACGAGGAGATGAACGTGCCTCCCGTGCCGCTCGACCACGAGAACTGCCCGGACGGCAGGCTGGTCGAACTGGCCGCAAGGGCGTGGGACGATGCGCTCGACCTGGGCATGAAGCATGGATACCGGAATGCTCAGGCGACGGTCATCGCGCCGACCGGCACCATTGGCCTCGTGATGGATTGCGATACGACAGGGATCGAGCCGGACTTCGCCTTGGTGAAGTTCAAGAAGCTCGCCGGGGGCGGTTACTTCAAGATCATAAACCGCTCGGTGCCGGCGGCGTTGGCGACACTTGGATACTCTTCCTCCCAGATCCAGGACATCGTTTCCTACGCCGTCGGCCACGGAACTCTCGCGAACGCCCCGGGGATCAACCATGCTGTGCTGGTTGGACACGGGTTCGGCCAGGCCGAGATCGCCAGGATCGAGGAATCCCTGCCGTCCGCGTTCGACATTCGCTTCGTGTTCAACCAGTGGACGCTCGGCGAGGAGTTCTGCTCTGCGACCCTCGGGATCCCGTCCGAGAAGCTGAACGATCCGGAATTCGACCTTCTCCGCAGCCTTGGCTTCAGAAGGGCGGACATCGAGGCCGCGAACGACCACGTCTGCGGTTCCATGACGCTGGAAGGCGCGCCTCATCTGGCACAGGAGCACTACCATGTCTTTGATTGCGCGAATCCGTGCGGACGCAAGGGCAAGCGGTTCCTTCCCGTCGACAGTCACATCACGATGATGGCTGCCGCCCAGTCGTTCATTTCGGGCGCGATCTCCAAGACGATCAACATGCCGAACGACGCGACCGTCGAGGATTGCAAGGCGGCCTACGAACTGTCGCACCGGCTCGGCATAAAGGCCAATGCGCTCTATCGTGACGGTTCAAAGCTCTCGCAGCCCTTGTCAGCGGCCCTTGTCGAGGATGACGACGATGCGGCCGAGACGCTTGAGGCCGGCACGCCACAGGAGAAGGCCGTCGTGCTGGCTGAGAAGGTCGTGGAAAGGATCATCGCCAAGGACTTGCCAGGAGGCGCACGCAATCGAATGCCCGAACGGCGGCGTGGATACACCCAGAAGGCCATTGTCGGCGGGCACAAGGTCTACCTGAGAACCGGAGAGTACGGCGATGGTTCGCTGGGCGAGATCTTCATCGACATGCACAAGGAAGGCGCCGGCTTCCGGGCAATGATGAACAACTTCGCGATCGCCGTCTCAGTCGGCCTCCAGTACGGCGTGCCACTGGAGGAGTTCGTGGACGCTTTCACTTTCACGCGCTTCGAACCGGCCGGAATGGTGCAGGGCAACGACTCGATCAAGAACGCGACCTCGATACTGGACTACATCTTCAGGGAGCTGGCGGTCAGCTATCTGGACCGCATCGATCTCGCGCACGTGAAGCCGGAAGGCCCGACATTCGATGACATGGGCCGTGGCGAGGAAGAGGGCAAGCCCGACACGGCTGCCGCTCCTGCTGCAAGGGGCTCGACCCATGTCGAGGTGCTGAAGCGTGTCGCGTCCGCGGGATACACTCGTGGCCGTGTGCCAAGGGAGCTGGTGCTCGTGGAAGGCGGTGCCAGTGCCGCAACGGCGCTGGGCGGCGCTAGCGTTCCCGCGGCGACTGAAGCGATTTTGCCGGAAGTGGGAACGGCATTGGCTGTCGGCGCGCCGCCCGCCGAGGGAACGGTCGGGATAGACGCGCGAACGAAGGCCAAGATGCAGGGATATGAAGGAGATCCTTGCGGTGAATGTGGCAACTACACCCTGGTCCGCAACGGCACATGCATGAAGTGCAACACTTGTGGCGCAACCAGTGGGTGCAGTTGATGACGCGTGACAGGGCCGTGCATCAGGCCCTGATCCGGGGACAGGGTGACGCTGCCTCGCAGTTCCACCTTGATGCCGGGGGATCTCCCGCCCCGGCGACGAGAAGCGGGGCTCGGCCGACAGCCTGGGTCGGCTCCCTCCCGCCCGAAGAATCGCAGCTTGCGGTTCGACGGAACATGGGGCGGGTGAGCTCGCCCTGAACGCAAGTCAGGCCGCAGGCAGAAACCGGGCGGTACGACAAGTGAGCCTGACAAGCGAAACTGGGGGGCAA
>VXPN01000119.1 GCA_009839535.1 Boseongicola sp. SB0662_bin_57
GATGGACTGGCGCATGTCCTTTTGATCATCGACGATGGCGACCTTCATTGCCTGTTTCATGCGTTCTGCTCCGTCGGTCACTCGGCTGCGGCCGTGACCTCTGTGGAAACCGGCAACGTGACTTCGAACACGGCTCCCCCGTCACGACCGTTTCGCGCAGTCAGCCTGCCGCCAAGCTCGTTCACGATTCCCGACGAGATGGCGAGGCCCAATCCCACCCCGTCCCCTGGCATCTTTGTAGTATAGAACGGCTCAAAGAGCTTTTCGAGATCTTCGATGCCCGCACCGTTGTCCCGCACCGTGATGAGTGCCTCTTCGCCAACGGTGACCAGAATCTCGATTCTGGGCTCTGGCGTGGCACTTGTGGCGTCCAGTGCGTTGCGGACGAGGTTTACGAGGACTTGTTCAAGCCGAACGTTGTCTACACGGACGATCACGGGATCCTGCGGGAGCGACGTGATGACATCTATGTCATCCTGACGGAGTTGCGATTCCATCATCGAGAGGACGGAGGAAACGCTTTCCCGCACGTCGACGGGTTTCGCGGCGCCGCTGCCCCTGTGCGCATGCGACTTGAGTTGGCGCGTTATCCGGCTCATGTGCTCGATCAAGTCGTCGATTCGCTCAAAGGAAGACAGGGCCTCGTCGGCACGGCGGCGGCCGAGCAGCAACCTGGCGCCGGCAAGATACGTCTTCATGGCGGCGAGCGGCTGGTTCAGCTCGTGGCTGACCGCTGCCGACATTTCGCCGAGGGCGGCCAGCTTCGAGGACTGCTGCAGCGTCTGTTCGGCCACCTTCAAGTGCCTCTCCGCCCTCTTTCGCTCGGAGATTTCCCGTTGCAGGGCCACGTTCAGCTGGCGGAGCTCGGCGGACTCGCGCTGGAAGAATCTCAGCCGTGACGTGGCCCGGCGGCTGACAAAATAGAACACGAGCGCCACAAGAATCGCGAATCCCATGATTTCCAGGGCGAGAACCGCATTCACGCGCTCGCGGACGCTTGCATAGGTCGTGAAGGACGTAATGCGCCATCCATGGAATCCGATCCGGGCTTCCTGCCGCATGATGGCTTCGCCTTGAAGGTAGGCATCTGCCGGAAGCGCGCCCCAGCTTGCCGTGGCGCGAACCGCGCGCTCCATTGCGGACCGCACAGGTCTCGCCGCCAGAGCCTCTTCTTCGCTCAGTCCGCGCCAGCGTGGTTCCGTCGCGAGAATGATGGTTGCTTCGCTGTCCGACACGATGACGGCATCGGTGAAGCCGGCCCAACTGCTCTCAAACTTCTTGAGGTCGACCTCGACCATGATGACGCCGAGCATTTCGCCCTGCGCTTCGATCTTGCGCGAATGCGTGAAGACCCGTGCGCCCGATTCAAGAAGACTGGTCGAAAAAACCGTGTCGTTGGAGCGAGACGCCTCAACGAAATAAGGTGCCGTGCGATGAGCGGAGCCGATGAGTGCCCGGTCGGTCGCGGCGACCGCACGTCCGTCCCGGTCCAGCAGCATGAGTCCCGCCGCGGCGTTCCGTCGCGATACTCGATGAGCCGCTGCGAGCTTTGCAGGAAGTCCCCGGACATCAGCGCTCTGATCAGCGCGGGGTCGCGGGCCAGAAGCTGCGGCACGACCTGGTTGCGCTGAAGTTCGCTGAGTATGTTGCCGGAGTAGTGGGCGAGGCGAACCTCTGCGCGCGATCGCGTGGTTTCGGTGAAGCGCTCCGTCAGGAACTGGTTGGTCCACCAGACCGTCGCGATCGCAACGACGATGACAAGGCTCGCCGCCATTCGGGCGCGCCATGGCGTGTCGTCGCGTCTGACGGATGTTTCGCTCATGACACGAGTCTAGAGCGTGGCCGTTGCTCCCTCAAGCGTCGGCAGCGGCAGCGCTGCAAGCGTCGAACAGGACCGCGCCGTCGGTCAGGCCCAGAACCGGGTCCGCGGCGCGTTCGGGATGCGGCATCAGGCCCAGCACGCGACGGTTCTCGGAGAGTATCCCGGCGATTCGATCGACCGATCCGTTTATGTTCGACTTGTAGCGGAAGGCGATCCGATCCTCTGCTGCAAGCGCCGTGCGTATCTCGTCCGTCGCCTGGTAGTTCCCGTCGCGATGGGCGACAGGGAAGATCACTGTCGAGCCGCGCGCGTAGTCCTTGGTGAAGTCGCAGCTTGCTGTCGCCACTTCAAGTTCGACGGGCTTGCAGATGAACCTGATCCCTGCGTTGCACATGAGTGCGCCCGGCAGCAGGCCGGTTTCGAGCAGCACCTGGAAACCGTTGCAGATGCCGATGGCATGGCCACCCTTCCTGACATGCGCCATCAGGGCTCCAACGATGGGAGACCTGGCGGCAATCGCGCCGCTGCGCAGATAGTCGCCAAAGGAAAACCCGCCAGGCACGCCAACGATGTCCACGCCTGCCGGCAGTTCGGCATCCTTGTGCCAGACCATCTCGACCTTGAAACCGGCATTCTGGAACGCCATCGCGAGGCCGCGGTCGCAGTTCGATCCCGGGAAGACCAGTACTGCCGCCTTCATCGTGCAGGCCTTGCAGGGCGTGTCGCGTCAGTGCTGCTCAAATTGCTCATGCTCCCCCTCGCCTGTGCCGCAAAATCGGCAATGACCGCGATGCCCGGTTGAGTGGCGCCGCTGAATGCGGCGAGTTCGGCGCTTGCGTCCGGGAGCCTGACCCTCCGTGCCACGACCGGGGAAAGATCGGCGCGCCCAGCTTCGATCAGGCTGAGCGTTGCAGGACAGCGATGGGCGGGCATGCCCCGGGAGCCGAAAATCGCCAGATTTCGCATGTGGACCGCGTTGAGATCGACCTCCTGCACGGCATGATGGCCGACCGGCATGCCAAGCTGAACGTGACAGCCCGGCGGGCGGAGGCAAGCCAGGCTCGCTGACTGGGCTGCCACGACTTCTCCGCAATGCTCGTGACCACCGATCTGGCCGGGCCTGCCCGTCCAGCCATGCCCGTCGCTGCGGCACACGTCGCATGCCGGCGTCTTCAGGACGACTCCGTCCCATGGGCGGTCGGAATCCGGGGCATTCCCGATCGAAAGCGGTTCCTTGCATGCGCTCAGGGCGGCAGCTCGCATCAGGGCAGCTCCACCTCGTAGCTTTCGATGACGGTGTTGGCGAGGAGTGCCTCGCACATCTGCTGCACCTCGGCCTCGGCCCTTTGCGCATCGGACTCTGCAAGGTCGAGCTCGATGATCTTGCCTTGCCGCACGTCTTTGACGCCGTCGAAGCCAAGCGTGCCCAAGGCGTGACGAATGGCCTCGCCCTGAGGGTCAAGAACACCCGCCTTGAGCTTGATCACTGCGCGCACCTTCATCCGTCTCTCCAGGAACCCTGTTGGTGTCGCCGCCATATTGCGGATTTCCCGGAACTTGTCCAACCGATGCGGCGTGACCCGCGATGCGGCGTCTGCGTGCAAGAATCACTGCGGCCTCACGGGGCCTGGGACCGGGTCTGGCGGGCGGGTGCGGACTCAGGCTCTGGACGCCTCATGCCGCGTCTTCAACGCTCGCCCAGGGCGCGCATTGTCCGCACGGGAGTTGCAGTGGCGGTCAGTTAACCAGCGTGGGCTTGGGCGTGTGCGTGACGTTGGAAGGCAGGACGCCGAGGCGGC
>VXPN01000172.1 GCA_009839535.1 Boseongicola sp. SB0662_bin_57
GATGTGCGGGTAGCTCGCACCGCTCACGAAATACGCTGCAGCGCAAACGCCTCATACAATGGGCAGAGCTTGACGCGCGAATGTTCCTTCGATTTTCTCGCCTGGGACATTCCACCGCGAAATATGGCTAAGTTGATTGGCGCACCGGTCGACTACGATGGCCAAGCCTTCTCTTCTCGTCGGGTGAGTATCCCTCAGAACAGATCGAACAAGTTCGGCCAAAGCCGCCTTCTGCCGCGCCGTGAACAGGTCACCCCACTTAAGCATGCCATAGCGCTGGACGCGGAATCCCAGCGTTCCGATAGGCGGTAGTCGTTCGTCCGGGATCGGGCACAGGCCCTGCCTGCCGCCGTGCTCCCACTCCTCGAGTATCGCCGCAACCCGCGCCTGGGCCTTGCGCACCGCCGCGTAGTCTGCGTCCGTCGGCAAGCGATAGTGACGTCCTGTCTGGTTCGGGCGGAGCGTCACCACCGCGGTCATCCGCGCGCCGCCGATGCGGTTGCCGTTGTCGTCGAACTTCACATCGGCGCCCCCGCGTTCGGCGGCGAGCTGCACACGAACCCGTTCCGGCGGCAGGACCGCACCGCAGCACAGGCAGGTTGCCTTGGCGCGGGTAACGGTACCGGCGCGCACCTCGCTGTCGCTCGTGGGTTCGAACACTTCGAACGCCACCCGCTGCGGCCCGCCGGCTCGCTCGACGGCATGACGCAGCGCCCGTTTCCGCTTGGCCTTCTTGCACAGCCAGAACGATCGCATGAGGGGAATCTCGGCACCGCAGTCGGGTGCCTCGCAGCGCACAGTACGTGCCCAAAGATAGGCGATCGGCGTCGCGCCGTCGGGATCAGCCGGGTAGAGTTCAGCCAACTCGCGTTCGGCTCGCTGCCTGATATCGGCGCCGGCCTCGCGCAGTTCGTCGGCCAGTTCCGCGCCGTGGCGCGGAATGTCTTCCAGCATGACCTTGAGAATCATGCAGGCAACAGGATTGAGGTCGCTTGCGAACGCCTCGCAGCCGATTCTCAGCGCTTCCAGAGGAATCGAGCCGCCGCCCGCGAACGGATCCACCACCAAAGGCGGTTCCCCATCATGGGTTGCCTGGACCAAAGCGCGACCCGCCTCCAGCCAGGTTCGTTTCGTACTGTTGTCCCAATTCGCGAAATCAGCGATGAATTTCAGCAGTCCGCGCCGGAGGTCCGCGTCGGTTTTCCCTCGCCCGCAGCCGACCGTCGGCAGCACCTTGCGCGCCGCCTTCCTGAACTCATCGGGACAGGAGGGATCGCAAGGATCGGGCAGCAGGAGCGCGAGCAGGATCGCCCGTGAAGAGGCGAGCGGACGTCGCGCCCACCAGAGGTGCAGTGTCGAGGGATGTCCGTGTCGGATCGACTTTTCGCGGACCGCATGGCGCGACACCGCCGCGATCGGAAAGTCGACTTCCGCCAGCCGTTTGCACTCGCGTGGAATCATCCTTCGCTTCCTCCGGACGAATCCGGCTCTTTTGCCGAACCCTTCGCCATGGTTTCAACGTTCATCCAGTAGTGCTGCACCTTGGTGACTTCGTGCCACGGGAAGCGAGCGGGGTCCCTGATCGGTTCCCGCAGCGTCGGATCGTTCGCGCAACCTGTCACCACGTAGAGCCAGTAGCAGTCGGGACGATCCTCGGCCACGCGGCGCTCGTTCGGGGTGAGCAGGATGGTGCCGGTGGTCGCGGCGAGTCCTTTCACTTCGATCAGGCGCAGCTCTCCGGACGACAGGTCGAGGCTCGTTATGTCGTAACCGAGGTTCTTTTCGTGCACGTCGTAGACTTGGCATCCCCGCGCGGTCTCGTGCTCCATTACTATGCGCATCGCCGTCATTTCGGTCTCGGGATTCGGCCGCAGGCGCGTGAGTTCGGGAGCCTCGCGCTCAGGATGCGGCAGGATGAGTGCGCATGCCAGTCGTTCGACCCCTTGCAACGTGACTGCGCGCTCGCGTTCAAGCTCTTCACGGCGCCGGTCGCGACGCGCCAGCGCATCGGCATGGCGCGCTTCGGCCTGGGCAAGGCGGCCCTCGGCGCCCGGGCTTCTCTTTTCCGCTTCCTCTCCGGCACGACCTATCTCCAGGTCGATGCGATGCAGGACCTCGGTCAGGGAAAGCTCGACATGTTCGGCAACGCGCTCGACCTCTGCCGAACGCTCCGACCTGATTTCCGCCAGGAACGGCGTCAGCACGGTCTCGGTGAGCCAGCCCATGGCCTGCGGGACAGACGCCGCACCGGGAAGCACGTCCGGCGCCGCAGCGGGGACGAGGTCCGCGAGCAAACGGGGCTCCCGTTGCCGCGGTTCGCCTTCTTCCGACAGCTCGACCGCGAACAGCCGCTCCTGCACCGTGCGGCCCAGTCCGTCCACGGCTTTCGCCCGGTAGACGTCCAGCCGCACTGCCGCTTCGTGGTTCAGCGAATGGAAACAGGCCCCTCTTGCGAAGGCGTCAGCCGCGGCATCGAGGCTTTGGCGACGCAGCGCTTCGAACAGAGGGTGTCCGGGCGTGACCCATTCGAGACTGTGCTTGTCCGCCGTTTCGCGGTCGGTCGACAGCTGCGGGTATCGGGCCGAAAGTTGCGGGAGCTTCCAGTTCGTGGCGCGGTCGTGCTTCTTCAGTGCGGGTGGCGTCCGGCCCGGCTCGAATGTGTGGGCCAGACCGTCCACCGGCTTGAGCGGCAGCGATGCCACCTTGGCGCATGCCTCGATGAACCGCGCGATGTTCTCGGGGACGACACGCTGTTCCTGCGCCCTGGCCCGGCGTTCGACCAGCATGTCGAGGTTGAGCTTCTTCGACGCGAGACCTTCGAGCGCGGTCTTGCAGATCGCCCGGAAGCGCCCCTCGTCGACATCCTTGAGCATGCGGTCTTCGAGGTCTTCGTCACCGAGTCTCCCCGCATAGTAGTCTCGCAACACGCGCTCGACCTGGGCGGCCGGAAGGACTTCGCCGACCACGTTGAAGACCGCATCGTCGTCGAGCGCGTCGCGGATCTCCTGGAGTTTCTCCATCAGGCGATTCAGCACCCGTCCTTCGATGGTGTTGGTGGCGACGAAGTTGAAGATCAGGCAGTCATGAACCTGGCCGTAACGGTGGATGCGGCCCATGCGCTGCTCGAGACGGTTCGGGTTCCAGGGAATGTCGTAGTTGAACAGGATGTGGCAGCACTGGAGATTGATGCCCTCGCCAGCCGCTTCGGTGGCCAGCAGCACCTGTATGTTGCCTTCCCGGAACTGTTGTTCGGCGTGCAGCCGGGTGCCTGATTCATCCCGCGAGCCGGGCTTCATGCCGCCGTGGATGCATCCGACCCGGAAGCCCCAGGCCTCGAGGCGATCCGTGAGATAGTCGAGCGTGTCCTTGAACTCGGTGAACAGCAGCAGCCGTTGCTCGGAGTCGTCGAAGAATCCTTCCTTCTGCAGGATGTCTTTCAGTCGGCTGAGCTTCGCTTCATTGCCGGACTCCTCGACGGCCCTCGCGCTGCCTGCAAACTGCCTCAGTTCCGCGATCTCGTCGCGCACCTGCTCTTCGTTGCCAGCCAGGGTGATCGCGTCGAGGGGGGGCGCCAAGAGCGCCCGGGCCGCGACCCCAAAAAGGGGGCG
>VXPN01000247.1 GCA_009839535.1 Boseongicola sp. SB0662_bin_57
CTGCAACCGGGCGAAGAGGCCGGACTCAAGTCGGTATGCTTCAAGATCGCCGGCCCGAACGCATACGGGTGGCTGAAGACCGAAAGCGGCGTGCACCGGCTGGTCCGCATCTCCCCATACGACAGCGCGGCGCGGCGGCACACGTCCTTCTCGTCCGTCTGGGTCTACCCCGTCGTCGACGACAATATCGAGGTCGAGGTGAACCCGGCGGATGTCCGCATCGACACCTTTCGCTCGTCCGGCGCTGGCGGGCAGCACGTCAACACCACGGACTCTGCCGTCAGGATGACGCACTTGCCGACCGGCATCGTGGTCACCTCCTCCGAGAAGTCCCAGCACCAGAACCGTGAAATCGCCATGAAGACCCTGAAGTCCCGCCTGTACCAGCTGGAGCTCGAAAGGCGAAATGCCGAGATCTCCGAGGCACATGAAGGCAAGGGAGACGCCGGCTGGGGCAACCAGATCCGGTCATACGTCCTGCAACCCTACCAGATGGTGAAGGACCTTCGCACCGGGCACGAGACGTCAGACACGGCGGGCGTTCTGGACGGCGATCTTGATGCGTTCATGGCTGCAACGCTGGCTCTCGGCGTTTCCGGAAAGAAGCGGGACGAGGCAAGGGCGGGTTAGCTGAACTCCATGTCCTGGACGAGATTGCCTGCATCTGCACTGGAAGCGCAGACGCCGCTGATGCCTGCCCGCACCCTCAATAGAGTCCACCCGCCGAGATTTCGCTTTCCGTTGCCTGGGCCGGCACGTCCGGGTCAGGAGCCGCTTCGTTTCCGGCCTCCAGGAACGTAGGATCCTGCACGTCCTCGACCTCTTCCAGGTCGTCCAGGTTCGGCAGGCTTGCCCCCAAGGCAAATCCGCCATCAAAGGCAACGCCAAAGACCGGCTCTTCGCCTTCTCGGAAATACTCGGCCACCACGTTGTCGCCAACCGCCTCGTCGGAAAGACGCGCACCGTTGTGACGGTCGATGTTTATGAACTTTCCGCCCGGCGGCACGACAAAGCGTCCGCCACCGTATTTCTTCACGGCTTCCTCCATGAACTTCTGAAAGACCGGGGCGCACATCCTGCCGCCCGACGCGCTGCGACCAAGCGGTTGCGGCTGGTCGTAGCCGATGTAGCAACCCGCCGCGATGGTCGACGTAAAGCCTATGAACCAAACGTCGCGCGCATCGTTCGTCGTGCCCGTCTTGCCAGCGACTGGAACGTCCAGATCGACGGCGCCCGCCGCCGTGCCGCGCTCGACCACGCCTTCCATCATGGAGGTGAGCTGGTATGCGGTGATGGGATCGAACGCGCGTTCCCGGTTGGACGTGATCGCAGGCACATGACCCTCCGGAAGCTCTCTCAAGCCGCACTCCACGCAGTTTCTGCGGTCGTGCCGGTAAATCGTCGTGCCCCAACGGTCCTGAACCCTGTCGACGAGCGTCGGGATCACCCTTTCGCCCCCGTTTGCGAACATCGAGTAGGCCGAGACCATTCGATAGAGCGTGGTTTCCTGGGCTCCAAGGGAATTTGCCAGATATGGCTCCATCCGGTCGTATACGCCGGATCGTTCCGCGTAGCCCGCCACCACAGGCATTCCCACCTCCTTGGCCAGGCGCACCGTCATCAGGTTGCGGGACCGTTCAATGGCCGTCCTCAAAGGCGCCGGTCCATAGAACTTGTCCGTCGCGTTCTTGGGACTCCAGACGGATTCGTCTGCCATCTCCACCTCGATCGGTGCATCGATGATGATCGTCGCAGGCGTGAATCCAGAATCGAGAGCCGCCGCATACACAAAGGGCTTGAAGGAGGAACCGGGCTGCCGAAGGCCCTGCGTCGCGCGGTTGAAATTTGATTCCTGGTAGGAAAAGCCTCCCTGCACTGCGAGCACCCGACCGGTGTTCACGTCCATTGCCATGAAGGCCCCCTGCACGCCCGGAACCTGCCGCAGCGAAAAATCCGGGCCGGATGACGTGTCGCCTTCGTGCCGTACATAGATCACGTCACCAACGTTCAGGATGTCACCGGGCTCATTCGCCTTCCTGACCCATTCGACGTCTTCGGGCGTCAGCAGGGCTTCGTCATCGTCCCCTTCCCACGCTTCGATGCCAATGCGGGCCGCATTGCCTTCAATCCCGAGCACCACGGCGGGCGACCAGCCTTCCACGTCCCGGGCCAGCTTCGGAATCTTCGCGAGGGCCGTCCGCCAGTCAGAGTAGAGTTCCTCGGCCGCGATCGTGGCGGCAGGCCCGCGCCAACTGCCTCGCGCCCGATCGTATTCCTCCAAGGCGTCCCGAAGCGCCCGCGCCGCAATCCTCTGCATTTCGGGGTCTACGGTCGCGCGGATCGTGAGACCCGCCGACTTGAATCCGTCATCGCCGAAATCCCGGCTGAGCTGCCGCCTGATCTCCTCTGTGAAGTAGTCTCGCGACGGAAGCCTTGTCGCGAAGGACTCCCTGTCCCCTGCCTGGACAGTCAGCAGCGGAGCGGCCACAGCGGCGGCGTATGCGTTCTTGTCCAGATACCCGTTCTGCCACATCTCCCGGAGCACGAAATCCCGTCGCGCAATCGCACGCTCCGTCTCGCGAACCGGATGATAGGTCGATGGCGCCTTTGGCAATGCAGCCAGGTAGGCAGCGTCCTGGGCTTCCAGTTCCGTCAAGGTCTTGTTGAAGTAGGTCTGAGCGGCGGCGGCCACGCCGTATGCGTTTTGGCCAAGGAATATCTCGTTGAGATAGATCTCCAGGATCTTTTCGCGGCCAATCGTTGCAACCATGCGATTGGCCTGGATCAGTTCCTTGATCTTTCGCTCGATCGCGCGCTCACTCCCAAAATAGATGATCTTGGCCACCTGCTGCGGGATGGTCGAGGCTCCCCTGAGTGACTGACCCCTTGACTTCACCGCCTCATAGAGAGCGGCCGCGATCCCCCGGACATCGAACCCCGCATGCTCGTAAAAGTTCTTGTCCTCTGCAGACATGAAGGCCTGCTTCACAAGATCCGGAATCTCGTCAAAGGGAATGTAGATGCGCCGCTGCTGTGCGTACTCGTCGATGATCCGCCCCGCCGGCGAATAGATCCTGGTCAGGGTTGGTGGCTGATAGTTCGCGAGGGACGAAACATCCGGCAACCCCTTCTCGTGGGCCGCGAACACCATCCAGACCAACAGCGAAAACGCCAGCAGGCCAAGCGTCAGAAAGCTGAATGCCGCGCCTGCAAACAAGAGGATGAACCGGATCACGCCCCTTCCCGCCATTGCCTTGATCAACCTATATGATGCCTTCATAGACGAAAGAGAAGAGCCGGGCCGGGATCTCGGGGCTCGCCGTGACGTCTCTGGCTGCGACCGCATTGCCCTCAGGCCGGTTTCGTCCATCCCGCCAACCTCGGCCCGCGAGTTGGGCTGCAGCGGCGGTTCGACCCTACGCGACGGCATCACGGGACTCCATGAAGCGGTTGAGGCGCGCCAGCCCCTCCTCAATGTCAGGAGTCGAGCGCGCGTAGGAGAACCTGATCGTGTGTCCGCCCCTCGCCTTGTCGAAGTCCACGCCGGGCGTCACCGCGACGCCCGCCCGGTCCAGGATCTCTCCCGCAAACGCTCGGCTGTCATCGG
>VXPN01000232.1 GCA_009839535.1 Boseongicola sp. SB0662_bin_57
TCGTAATCCATGGCGTGGCCAAGAAGTATGACGTGTCGATGGCGACGATCTACCGTGGGATCATTCCGTTCGTCATCGTGGAGGTCCTCGTGATCATTCTATTGACAATTTTCCCGGACATCGCGCTTTGGCTGCCGAACTCGATGGATGTCCTGGCGCCGCTGGACTGAGGACCGCTCATGATGGATGCGAACGATTCTGCACCTGGAATTTCCTTGGCTGGAATGAGAGCGGTCGTTTCCGCGGGCGCTGCGGGAATCGGGCGCTCGATTTCGGAAGCGCTGATCGGGGCCGGGGCAAGGGTTGCGGTCTTCGACGTGTCGCCGGACGCGGTGGCCGCCATGAAGGCGGCGAATCCCGAAGTTGTCGCCTCGGTCACCGACGTGTCTGACCGTCCCGGCGTCGACGCCTTCTTCGAGCGGGCCCTCGATGCCTTCGGCGGTCTCGATGTCCTGGTGAACAACGCGGGCATAGCGGGTCCGACCGCCAGGGTGGAGGACATTGATCCAGTCGAATGGGAGACCACGATCGCGATCAATCTCACGGGGCAGTTCCATTGCGCGCGCAAGGCGGCGCCCGCGCTCAAGGCTTCGCCGAACGGGTCCATCGTGAACATCGCCTCGGTCGCCGGTCGCCTGGGATATGCCAATCGTACGCCTTATGCCGCATCGAAGTGGGCAATCGTCGGCTTCACCAAGAGCCTCGCCATCGAAATGGGCCCTGACGGGGTTCGCGTGAATGCAATCCTCCCCGGGATCGTCGAAGGCCCGCGCATGGATGGTGTGATCCAGGCGCGGGCCGACGCGACAGGCGCGACCTTTGACGAGACGCGCGACGACTACATGGGCAAGATCTCCCTTCGACGGATGGTGAGCATGTCGGACGTCGCCAACATGGCGCTGTTTCTCTGCTCGCCTGCGGGCCGCAACATTTCCGGTCAGGCACTGAGCGTTTGCGGCAACGTCGAATCCCTTTGAATCGGAACGGGTCCCATGGCGTCATCGAGAGTCGCCTTCATCACCTGCGCCGCCACCGGGGCGATTCAAGCCCCGGCCAAGTCGCTGCATTCGCCGTTTCGCCCTCGGATCTGTCTGGAGCGTTCTGGGGGCCGGACGCCGCCAGCCGAACTTCGTGGCAAAGGGCGCGATCTTGGGCGGCAATGTCTGCGTAGGACCAGGAGACAGCGCCTGCGCCGGCAAGGGCCAGTTCGCGACGTCCAGTGCGGAACAGGTCCGGGTCATGCGAACGATCCTCGAGAGCCTGTCCACGAGATCGCAACGCGGGTGGAGACGCAGGAGCTCCTGCACCAGAAATGGGCGGACAACGTGAACTTCCAGTCACTCAATCCGCACACTGAGAGATTCACGCATTCAAGGAGTACATCATGTCCGACCAGAAACCCCTCTCCAGCAAGACAGCAGTCATCACGGGCGCAGGGCGCGGCATCGGGCGCGCCATCGCGATCGGCTTTGCAAAGGCTGGCGCGGACGTGGCAATCCTTGCACGCACGGAAAGCGAACTCGGCCAGGTGGCCGAAGCTGTCACGGGCCACGGAGTTCGGTGTCACCTGGGCCTCGTCGATCTTGCCGACCCCAAGGCGACCGAGAAGGCGTGTGCCGATGTGGTTGCCAGCTTGGGCAATGTCGACATCCTCGTGAACAACGCGGGCGTCGACCTGGAACTGGGACAGGTCGCGGACTCCGATCCGGAAAGGTGGTGGCGCACGATCGAGATCAACGTTCGCGGGACCTATCTTGTCACGCGCTTCCTCCTCGAACACGTCAGCGAGGGCGGGAAGATCATCAACATGTCGTCAGGCATGGGCCTGCGCGCCGCGGCACAGCAAAGCTCCTACACCGTGTCCAAGGCAGGCGTGCACATCTTTACCGAATGCCTCGCGAACGAGCTCTGGCCGCGAAAGATCGACGTCAACAATCTGATCCCCGGGCCGGTTGCGACCGACATCTTCAATCGGGAGAGGCGGCCGGAACGGTATACCCCGGAAGAGGTGCTCGAGAAATTCAAGGATGAGCTGCCGCCCGGTTTTCCGCCGCAGGAGCGGATCAAGCATCCGGACGAGGTGGCGGAACTCGCGGTATTCATCGCGTCACAACCTGTCGGCGGATCGACCGGACAGACCTTCTCGCTTGCGCGCCGCCCGTTCTGAGGGTCTCCCTGGATGAAAGCAGCCGTCCTCTTTGAGCCCAACGCGCCGCTGCAGGTCGAGAATGTATCCGTGCGCAAGCCCCGGTCGCACGAGGTCCTGCTCAGAACGTCGTTCGCGGGCCTCTGTCACACCGACCTGCACTACATGGAGGCACAAACCCCTCATCCCATGCCTGTCGTTCTTGGACACGAGTCTTCCGGCATCGTGGAGGAGGTCGGGGACGAGGTCCGGTACGTAAGGCCCGGCGACCACGTCGTGACCTGCCTGTCGGTCTTTTGCGGCACCTGCGAGTTCTGCACGACCGGGCGGCCCGCGCTCTGCTTTGACCCGGAGGTCAAGCTGCCGCCTGGCGGGTCCGACCGTTTGCAGTGGGACAAGCCTGGCCAGGTGCACACATTCATGAACCTGTCGTCTTTTGCGGAGCAGATGCTGGTGCATGAGAACGCGCTGGTGAAGGTCCGTGAAGACATGCCTCTCGATCTCGCGTCGCTGGTGGGCTGCGCCGTGATGACCGGGTACGGCTCCGTCGTGAATACGGCCAGGATCGGCGCAGGCGATGCCGTTGCCGTCATCGCCTGCGGCGGGGTCGGGATGGCTGCAGTGAATTCGGCACACATCGCCGGAGCCGAACGGATCATCGCAATCGACGTCAATGCCGACAAGCTGGAGTTGGCACGCAAGCTGGGCGCGACCGACATCGTGGACCCAAAGGACGGCGACACAGTCGAACAAGTCATGGACTTGACCGGCAGCGGCGTGGATCACGCCCTGGATTGTCTCGGCTCGAAACGTACGGCCGAAGAAGCCTTCAAGATGCTGGCGTTCGATGGCACGGCAACGCTGGTCGGGCTGTTCCGCAAGGGCGAGAAGATTGAACTGACGGGATCCGACTTCCTGCGCGAACGCAAGATCCAGGGTTCGCTTCTCGGCTCGAACCGCTTCCGCGTGGACATGCCCCGAATCATCGAGCTGTACATGCAGGGTCGCATGAACCTCGACGCGCTCGTCTCGCAAAAGATCCGGCTGGAGGACATCAACGACGGGTTTGCCGCCATGCGCGACGGCAAGGTCCTGAGGAGCCTGATCGACTTCGGGGCGGCAGAATGACGGTGCCTCAAAGGCTCGTTTGCGCAACGGCCTTCGTCACGAGGAAAGGTTCCAGGCTGTCGGGGCCACCCTCTATTCCGTATCCGCTTTCCTTGACTCCGCTGAAGGGTGCTTCCGGGCTGGCCACGGCAACCGTGTTGATCCCCACCATTCCCGCATGCAGCGCGTCTGAAATGCGAGTCGCGCGGTCCAGCGACCGTGTCATCGCGTATGCTGCAAGGCCGACTTGCAGGGCATTCGCACGTCCGGCGACCTCGTCGATGCCGGAGAAGCGTGTCATGGGGGCAAGCGGACCAAACGGCTCTTCCGTCATCACGCGGCAATCGTCCG
>VXPN01000353.1 GCA_009839535.1 Boseongicola sp. SB0662_bin_57
GGCGGCCTGTTCGTTCTTGGCACCGAACGGCATGAAAGCCGGCGCATAGACAACCAGCTTCGTGGACGTTCCGGGCGCCAGGGGGATCCAGGTCGCTCGACCTTCTTTCTTTCGCTTGAGGATGACCTCATGCGCATCTTTGGGTCGGAGCGGCTGGACAAGGTTCTCTCGACGCTCGGGATGCAGGAAGGCGAGGCCATTCAGCACCCTTGGGTGAACAAGTCGCTCGAACGTGCACAGGCCAAGGTTGAGGGCCGGAACTTCGACATCCGCAAGCAGCTCCTGAAACTCGACGACGTCATGAATGACCAGCGAAAGGTGATCTTCAGCCAGCGACGCGAGATCATGGAAGCGGAAGAGGTCGAGGAAATCGTGCAGGACATGCGGCACGAAGTCATCGATGACCTGGTCGAACAGCACATTCCGCCCAAGTCCTACGCGGATCAATGGGAAACCGAGGCGCTGGCCGAGGATGTCAGGAAGAAGACCGGAATCTCTGCGCCAATAGTCGAGTGGGCCGAGGAGGAAGGGGTCGACGACGAGACGATCCGCGAACGGCTCTACGAAGAGTCCGACCGGTTCATGAATTCAAAGGCCGAGCAATTCGGTCTGGACAACATGCGCTCCGTTGAGAAGCAGGTTCTGCTGCAGACGATGGATGCGAAATGGCGTGAGCACATCCTGAAGCTTGAGCATCTGCGATCAGTCGTCGGCTTCCGGGCCTATGCCCAACGCGATCCCGTGAATGAGTACAAGACCGAGTCGTTTCAGCTCTTTGAGGGCTTGCTGAACGCCCTGCGAGGAGAGGTGACCGAGAAACTCGCCCACATCCGGCCGCTGAGCGCGGAAGAGCAGCAGGCGATGATTCGGCAGATGCTGGCGCAGCAGCAAGCCGCCTCGGCCGCGGCCTCCGGGAAGCCGCCCGCCACCAAGGCGAAGGTGGCAACGGGCTTTGACGAAAACGATCCGTCGACCTGGGGCAAGCCCGGCCGGAATGCCCCTTGCCCTTGCGGGTCGGGGAAGAAGTTCAAGCACTGTCACGGCCGGCTGTAGGCCCCGCAACAGGCTGCCGGTCGATAGCGCTCGGCCTGGATCGCGGGATCAGGCGCGCGGCATCCTGGAAGAAGGCACATTCCTTCGCAGACGGGCGCCGGGGTTCGGAGGATCCGGCCATGCACCGCCGGCCCCAATCACGATGCCTTGCACGACCGTCCCGTTGGCAGAGCCGGCAATCGAGAAGCCGAACGAGCCCATCAGATCTTCCTCTTCCCACAAGCGTTTCCGCAACGATGTCATCAGGCCGGCCATTCCGACCGGTTTCGCTGCCGGCAGGTCGGGAAGATGTGCATCCGGCCTCCCCCATTTCGCCCGGAATTTGTCATGGACAGTGATGCGGACGGTCGATCAGGCCTTCATGCCTTCCCAGAAGGACTTCACCTTCTCGAAGAATCCTGAGCTGTTGGGATTGTTTTCCGCGGAGAGTTCCTCGAACTCTCGAAGCAGTTCCTTCTGCCTGGCAGTCAGGTTGACCGGCGTCTCGACCGCGAGCTCGACCACCATGTCGCCACGGCCTCCGCCCCTCAGCGACGGCATGCCCTTTCCCCGAAGCCGCATCTGGCGGCCCGCCTGGCTGCCGGTCGGGATCTTCACGCGGCTGCGTCCTCCGTCGATGGTCGGAACCTCAATGTCGCCTCCGAGCGCGGCCGTGGCAACTGAAACCGGCACTTGGCAATATAGGTTCATTCCGTCCCGCTGGAACAGTGCGTGTTCCGCGACGTCGATGAAGATGTAGAGATCGCCGGACGGTCCTCCCCGCAACCCTGCCTCGCCCTCGCCGGCGAGCCGGATCCGCGTTCCGGTTTCAACGCCAACGGGAATGTTGACGGAGAGCGAGCGTTCCTTCGCGACCCGTCCCGATCCGCCGCAGGATCCGCATGGATTCCTGATGAGGTGGCCGGCGCCCGAGCATGTGGGGCAGGTGCGCTCCACCGTGAAGAAGCCCTGGCTTGCACGCACCTTTCCCAGGCCCGAGCATGTCGGGCAAGGCTCCGGTTCCGCGCCGCCTTCGGCTCCCGTGCCGTTGCAGGTTTCGCAGGACAGGGCGGTAGGCACCCGGATGGACTTCTGAATGCCTGAATACGCGTCTTCGAGCGTCACCCGCAGGTTGTAACGCAGATCCGAGCCGCGCGTGGCGCGCTGCTGCCTTTTCCCGCGGCGCGATCCGGTTATGTCGCCGAAAAGGTCGTCGAAGACGTCCGAGAATGCGCTGGCGAAGTCGCCACCGGCGTATTCGCGACCGGCGTGTGCCCCGCCACCCATGCCACCTTCGAATGCGGCATGACCGAAGCGGTCATAGGCTGCCTTCTTTTCGGCGTCCCTGAGGATCTCGTACGCTTCGTTGACTTCCTTGAACTGGGCTTCGGCGTCGGGATTGTCCGAGTTCCGGTCCGGGTGAAGGTCCTTTGCCTTGCGCCTGTATGCCTTCTTCAGCTCTTCGGATGACGCTCCCCTGGAGACCCCAAGAACCTCGTAAAAGTCGCGCTTGGACATGTCTCATTCCCCTTGAAGCGCTACGACCGGCCCGAGCGGATCTCGGGCCGGTCGAAAATCGCGCCAAGCGGCGTCACGCGCGCTTGTCGTCTTCGAGGTCTTCGAAGTCGGCATCGACAATGTCGTCATCCACGCCGCGCGGTTCGTCCTCGTCGTCCGGGTCGGCATCGCCAGCGGTCTCGGCCTGCGCCTTGTAGATCGCCTCGCCCAGCTTCATCGACGCCTCTTCAAGGTTGCGAATTCCGGACTGCAGCTTTTCTGCCGTGACGTCATCCTTTTCGAGGTCGTCCTTGAGCGCGGAGATGGCCAGTTCGATCGCCTCAACCGTGGTCGGGTCGACCTTGTCGGCATGCTCCTTGATCTGCTTCTCGTAGTAGTCGATCTTGCTTTCGGCGCTGTTCTTCGCCTCGACCAGTTCCCGGCGCTCCCGGTCGGCCTCGGCGTTTTCCTCGGCATCCTTGACCATCCGTTCGATTTCTTCTTCCGAAAGGCCGCTCGATGCCTGGATCGTGATCTTCTGCTCCTTGCCGGTCCCCTTGTCCTTGGCGGACACGCTGACGATGCCGTTGGCGTCAATGTCGAAGGTCACCTCGATCTGGGGCATTCCCCGTGGTGCCGGAGGAATCTCCTCCAGGTTGAACTGACCCAGAATCTTGTTGTCCGCGGCCATTTCGCGTTCGCCTTGGAAGACGCGGATGGTGACCGCATTCTGGTTGTCCTCGGCGGTCGAGAAGATCTGCGACTTCTTCGTGGGAATCGTCGTGTTGCGGTCGATGAGCCGGGTGAAGACGCCGCCCAGCGTTTCGATGCCCAGGGAAAGCGGAGTCACGTCGAGAAGGACGACATCCTTGACGTCGCCTTGAAGGACGCCAGCCTGAATTGCGGCACCCATGGCGACGACCTCGTCGGGGTTCACGCCCTTGTGCGGCTCCTTTCCGAAGAACTTCGTGACTTCCTCGATGACCTTCGGCATCCGCGTCATGCCGCCGACAAGAACGACTTCGTCGATGCTGTCCGTCGAGATGCCGGCATCCTTCAGGGCGGCCCGGCA
>VXPN01000065.1 GCA_009839535.1 Boseongicola sp. SB0662_bin_57
TGTGCCGCCGTCGCTTCAGCGCGCGGCCACGACGTGACGCTCTTCGAAAGGGAGGCCCAGCTTGGCGGCCAGGCGCGGTTGGCGCAGGTCTTGCCCCATCGGGCAGAGTTCGGCGGGATCATAACCAATCTGGCCCGCGAAATGGAACTCGCGGGAGTGGAGACACGCATGGGCATCGCCGTTGACGAGAAAGTCATCACGGAATTCGCCTCGGACACTATTGTCGTTGCGACCGGCGCCGAACCGAGATGGCCGGAATTCGAGGGCCGCGATGACGCCCACGTCGTCGATGCCTGGCAGGTTCTTCGTAACGAGGCGAATGTTGGCAAATCGGTCGTGGTGGCGGACTGGCGTGCCGACTGGATCGGGATCGGCATTGCCGAGCACCTTGCACAGCAAGGCCATCAGGTCAAGCTGGCCGTCAACGGTTACATGCCCGGCCAGATGATCCAGATGTATGTGCGTGACGCAAGCATCGGACGTCTGCAAGGTCTCGGCGTCGAGATGGTGCCCTATGTCCGCCTGTTCGGAGTCGATGAAGATACGGTCTACCTGCAGCACATCATGAACGACGAACCCGTGATTTGCGAAGGCGTTGACACACTTGTTTTGTGCCAAGGCCACAAGCCGCGAAACACGATCGAAGACATCGTGCGTCGTCTCGGCATTGAGCGCCACCTCGTCGGTGACTGCGTCTCGCCGCGCACTGCGGAGGAAGCAGTCCTGGAGGGGCTGCTTGCAGGCCGCTCCGTCTAGGTTCCATGTCGCCGTCCGAAGAATTCCGGTCACGTTCACGACGAGTGGCGGTTGCAGCAAGAGGAATTGTTCAAGGTGACGGGGCGGATTTTCGAGATCCTGATGGCTGCGCCTGATGCGCAAGGCCTGGTGATCGGTGCCAATCTGTCGAAACGTCGCGATTGAATCGCGTCCTGCCGCTGAAAGTCATTGCGTCCGGAATGCCGGCCAGGTTACATGAGCATGCCTGATCCTGCCGGGCGACCGGCAGGCTGGAGGGAATGCGGTACAGCCAGACGGCTCACGCCGCAGCCGCCCCCGCGACTGTATGCGGAGAGCGCCGCCCAAGACCCACTCCCGGACTGCAGGGGGGAAGGAGGGCGAAGCGCAAGGACCCGCGAGCCAGGAGACCTGTCAGGCTTGGATCAACCGCCGTCGGGTTGGACGGCAAGGAGGTAGACATGACGACACGCACAATCGCCGAAGCGCGTTCCGCATCAGCTTACATTGGAGTGCTCGTGGCGGCTCTTCTCGGTCTCGGGATCGTTATGCTGACAGGCCACGTCCAGGCCGATGCATTGCACGCCGCCGCGCACGACATCCGTCACGCCAACGGCTTCCCCTGTCACTAGGCAATGCTTGGCAGAATCCTGACCAGCGGGTTGATCGCTGGAGCCGTGGCAGGCCTTTGCGCTGCCGTTCTTCAACTCTTGTTTGTTCAGCCGGTCCTCCTGCACGCCGAGCTCTACGAAAGCGGCGAACTGGTGCATTTTGGAGCGACATCCGGTCCGGTTGGCCGTCCCGAGTTCGGATTGGATCCGGTCCGGGACGGATTGAGCGTGATCTTCAGCATGCTGACATATGCAGGATACGCGTTGATCCTGGTTGCGCTCATGGCGCTGGCAGAAGGGCGAGACGCGGAGATTTCCGCGCGCAACGGCATGCTTTGGGGCGTTGCCGGCTTCGTTTCGGTGCTGCTTGCACCCGCCTTTTCCCTTGCTCCGGAAGTGCCCGGGGTCGCGGCAGCGGATATCCTGCCAAGGCAAGTGTGGTGGTTCGCGACCGTGTTTGCTGCGGGGGCATCCATGTGGCTTCTTGCATTTGGACGAAGCTGGCTGGCCTGGGGCGCGGTCATTGTTCTGCTGCTTGCACCGCATGTCGTTGGAGCGCCGGAGCCAGACAGTTTCTCGGGCCCGGCGCCGACCGAGCTCGGGGCCTTGTTCGCGACTCGGGTCCTGGGAGTCGGTCTGGTCGCCTGGGTGTTCCTCGGGCTTCTCTCCGCGGCACTTTGGTCCGGTGACGGCGAGAGGGCTTCGTGACCCGCTCCTTCGCCCTGTTCATCATCGGACTGGCATTCGGCGGCGGCATTGGCTTCGTGCTGGCAGCGGCCAACGGCGTGACGCTTGACGGCCACGTTCACGTCGGTGGCCGCCCTTTGGACCATAGTGATGTCAACGGGGATTCCCGCATTGGCCATGACCATTATGAAATGCTGGACCTGGCAGGGAGCAATGCGCCTACGCTGGAGATTCAGGTGAAAGCGGATCCGGTTGACGGCTGGAACCTGCACGTGATGACGACAGGCTTCGCGTTTTCGCCCGTAAATGCCGGTCGAGCCCACGTGCCGGGCGAGGGCCATGCGCATGTCCACGTGAACGGGCGAAAGATCGCCCGGCTCTACGGGCCATGGATGCATATCGGGGCATTGCCGGAAGGTCGGGCGGAGATCCGGGTCACGCTGAACGCGAATGATCACCGTTTGCTGTCGGTGGACGGGGTGCCGGTCGAGGCAAGGGTCTTGCTCGGACAATAGCGCAGGATGCGGTTCATTCCGTTGGGAATCATGCCCTTTTCTGAGACACGGTGCGTGTTCCAGTTTCCCGGCTGACTTTACGGCCGAATGAGGTGGTCAATGCCTCGCCGTGCAAATGCGTCAATCCCGGACGCTTTCGCTTTGCATGGCCCTGGCATTTGGGCATCGCGGCGTGGCCGCGCATTGCCGTGTCGAAGATCGGTGGGAAACCCGCCCTTCCGACTTGCGCAGAAAGTGTCATGTTCCACCGTTTCAGTCAATTACATGATCCCCTTTTCCTCTGACGGCCGACGTGTCTCATTCATCTGCCCTTTCTCAACTTCCTGAGGCAGTCAATCCGCTCCTCCAGGGCCGCGTTGCAGAGCTGCCGCTGGACCTCGATCGTTCGCTCGAGCTGACGCCAGACGATCTGCCTGTGCGTGGCGACGAGGGCCATGCAGTCTTTCCTCCGGCCTGGGCTTGGACGAGGGCCTTGGCAGTGCCTCGCGATGCACTCCGGCCGTCCATGTCGCGCCTGTCAAGCGCGAAGTTCGCTTCTTGTTCCTATGAATGGAAGCTTCCCCCATGCATGATCCCCGTTCCCGCCGGCATCGTTCGCGTCGACGCCCCGTGCGATGCCGTGCGCCGGGCGGGAGAAGTGGGCCCGACGGACGGTCTGGCAAAGTACATTAGTCCCGAAATTGCCCGCCTTCCGTGCAGTTCTCCCGACATGCACCATTTTAGGTGCAGACGATATGGGAATTTTGTTCGGAATCAGTCAAAGGACACTTGGCTTCGAAGCAGAACGGGACGGATCGTGACCGTAGAGGCGATCATTTTCGACAAGGACGGAACGCTGTTTGACTTCCAGCGCTCCTGGGGTGACGCGATGGTCGAGTTGCTGAAGTCCGCAGTGGCTCCGAAGCGTCTCGAAGGCGCAGCGCTCGCTCTTGGCTTTGATTTCGAGCGGGCGAAGTTCATGTCTGGGAGCATCGCCATTGCGGGAACTTCCATCGAAATGGCACGTGTCCTCGCGCCCTACATGCAGAGGGAGGAGCAGGAGGCGCTT
>VXPN01000384.1 GCA_009839535.1 Boseongicola sp. SB0662_bin_57
GGCTTGAACTGATGTCGGGCTTCACCGAGACCGGCGACGGCAAGTGGACAAAGGGCCGGATCTACAATCCCGAGGATGGCCAAACCTACCGTTCCAAACTTGAACTGAAGGACCACAACACGCTGAATGTCTCAGGCTGCGTGCTGGTTTTCTGCAAGGCCCAAACCTGGACACGGGTCAAATAGGAGCCGAACAACGGGACGTCGACGGAGATTCCAGACGAATACGTGGCGCCTTCGCACCTGTTTCTCAACCTGAAGCTCCCGAATGTGCCGTCGGTTGCGTCGCTGCCGCAATGACGAGTCGCATACTTAAGACATTTTTGAAATCCGTCTTGCCATTCTTGGACTTCGCGCCACTATAAAACATCTTTGAAATCCGCTCCGGGAAATGGACATGCCGGAAAACGAATCCCTCGCCCGCAGGCTGGGTCGTGCCATCAGGAAGGAGCGGCTGGCACAAGGGTTGCGCCAAACGGACCTTTCGCTCGTCAGCGGCGTCGCGGCACCGACCATATCCGACATCGAGAACGCGGCCAGGGACACCCGTCTCTCGTCCGTCCAGCGCCTCATGGATGCGCTCTTGCTCGATCCTGAAACTGCCCTGTCGGGGAAGAGGCCCGAGAAGGCGGAGCGTTCTCGCGACGTGGAACCTTACGACCTGAGCGTTCCACGATGAAGGACATTCCCGTATTCTTCGAGACGTTCCACGTCGGCGGTCTCGAGATCGGGAAGGACGGAAGCCCTTCCTTCAGGCACGACGACGAATTCCACCGCCGGCTGTCCAAGCCGGTGCAGGACGCGCTTGCAGCAACGGGCAAGACCGAAGGAGTGTCCCAGGAGGCGGTCGGCGAGCTTGCCGCGAAGATCGCCTGAGTGAGGGCGGAAGCCGACGTTGGCGTGAAGCTGACGCGAGAGTGCAGCGACGCCCCCGCTCTTCGAGTTCTGGGCCCGTTTCGCGGGCCACCCGGGTTTCTCCCGCGGCGACCTCCTCCACCCGTATGACGCAACCATCAAGCGGAGGGTCGATGGGCTGGACCGCTCCGACCTGGCTCCCAACGATCTCTTGCGGATCGTCGCAAGGGCCGCCGTCGCCTCGGCCGGAACCGGGAACGAGGGCACTGCCCGGAGGATGGTCGAGGCCCTGAAATGCGGAACCGCGCCTGCCACAGAGGACATCCGGGCCAGACAGAAGGCGTCGCTGGCGGAAAGCGGGCAGCGGTGAAGCGAAATGCGGCGGGCGGAACCTGATGAACCACCTGGGCGACAAATCTCAGGCTTGCTTGGTCCAAGAGAATTGCAGCCTGAAGCGCCCGCGCGGACCGTTTGGGCGCGCGACGCGTCCTGGTGGCATCGCGGGCATGCGCGGACGCATCCGCAACAATGGCGTCCACCTCCCCACTGCAAGCTCGTGTCGCCACGATGCGTGCGGCGGACTTCGAGCAATCCAGGCCTGTCGCAGGACGCCCTTCGGAGTGAAGGTTCGCCTGGCTCCATTCGCGGAATGAAGTCACGGCCCGCCGCTTGGTCCGGGTCACATGACGGCATCGCCGATCTCGAGTTCACGCCGGGCAATGAAGTCACGCAGTTCCTCGTCAATTCCCGGATCCAGGTCAGGCGTTTCATATTCCGCCAGCATGGACCTTGCCTTCCGGACGGCGCGGTCGTTTGCATCCAGCCGACCTTCCGCCTCCCACTGCTCGTAACTGTCGTGATGCATGAGTTCGGGAATGATGAACGCCTCTTCGAAATGCTCCAGCGTGTGCCTTGTGCCAAGAAAATGTGCACCGGGCTCGACTTCGTGAATCGTCGCCAAGGCGTCGTCAAGCTCCGAAAAGTCTATTCCCTTCAAGAACCTGTGCGTCATTTCTGCCTGCTCGGCATCAACCGCGAATTTCGCGAAGCTCTGGCAAAGGGCGCCTTCAAGATAACCTGCAGCCGACAGTATGAAGTTGGCGCCGGCCAGCGCGGCCCCAAAGAGATTCCGGGCGGCCTCGTACCCGGCCTGGGCGTCCAGGATCTTGGAGCTCGTACAAGCGCCGCTGCAACGCCATGGCAGCTTGTAGTGACGCGCCATCTGGCCAACCAGAAGGTTGATGTGATCAATCTCCGGGGTGCCGGCCATCGGGGCGCCGGATTTCATCGACACCGCCCCGATCCACTGACCGAAGACGCCTGGCGCCCCGGGACGGATGATCTGCGAGAACGCAATCCCGGCAAGCGCCTCGGCACTGATCTGGACAAGCGATCCGATCGTGCTGGCCGGCGTGCTGGCTCCGCTGAGAACGAACGGCGTGAACAGCACCGCCTGGTTCGCCGCTGCATAGACCTTGATCGCGTCCAGCATGGTCTGGTCCCACACCAGAGGCGAGTTGCAGTTGGCAATCGACGTCATGACAGTGTGTTCGCGAACGAAGTCCTTGCCAAACACGATCTCGGCCATGCCGACACTGTCCTCGGCCCGCTCGCGTGCGGTGACCATCCCCATGAAGGGCTTGTCGGAATGTCGGATCAGCCCATAGACCATGTGCAAGTGCCGCTTGGGCACGGAAATGTCCAACGGCTCGCACAGCACGCCGCCCGACATTTGCATCCCTGGCGACATATGGGCCAGCTTCGCGAAGTCGTTGAAGTCCGCAATGGTCGGAGACCGACGAACGCCGTCGAGGTCGAGCACGTTCGGCGCGCCGTAGGCCGGGGTCAATATCTGCTTGCGTCCGCCAAGCGTGACGGACCTGTCAGGATTTCGCGCGTGCATCTTGTAGCTTTCGGGCGCTGTCGAAAGCAACTGCATCAGCAGTTGTTCATCGATCCGGACACGATGACCCTGAACCTCTGCACCCACGCGCCGCCATGCCTGGACCGCTTCGTCATCTCGGAACTCCACGCCCTTTTCCCAAAGCAGGGTCATGGTTTCACGGTGGACTCGCTCGACCTGATCGGGCGTCAACAAGTCCACGTAAGGGATGCCTCGGTCCGTCTCCGGCATGAATCGAAGCTGTTTCGACGTGCGGGAGTCGCGTCTCACGTCGCGACCGCGGCGCCTTGCCCGAGGCGACGCGCCGCTCATGGACCCGACCTAGGCATCGAATGCAGCCGGGAGCGACAGCTTCGCCATGCGCCCTCCCTCGACCCGAATGACCTGCCCCGTCACGAATCGCGACTGGTCGCTGGCCAACCAGACCGCGACGTCGCCAATGTCCGACGGCGATCCAGTCCGCCCCAGAGGATGCAGGCTGCGCAACTGCCTTTCGGCCGTGGCACGATCCGGAACTCGCGCCATGTAGCCTTCGTTCATCTCGGTGTTGATCCAGCCCGGCGCAATGGCGTTGACGCGCACGCCCCTGGGCCCGAGGTCGATCGCCAGCGAAACCGTCAGGCCGTTGATGCCCGCCTTGGACGTCATGTAGGCGGTATGGTCGGGGTTGCCACTGAAGGCCTCGATCGAGCTGATGTTGACTATTGCCGGGTTGTCCTGTGGCACACAGCAGGAAGCGAACTGCCTGGCCATGAGAAACGGCCCGCGCAAATTGACCGCCATGACATTGT
>VXPN01000055.1 GCA_009839535.1 Boseongicola sp. SB0662_bin_57
TCCGACGCCTCGCAACACTACATCAGGTGTTGCACTTCAGAGTGGAACGGGGGGTCTCTTAAGAGGACATGACGGCAAGAAATCTGCTCACAGATGCACCGCCATATGAGGTAGAACAGGCGATCACGCGCCTGGGCCGTGACTTGCGCACCGCGCGCCTGCGC
The DNA here is from genome assembly GCA_009839535.1 of Boseongicola sp. SB0662_bin_57. Classification (GTDB taxonomy): domain Bacteria; phylum Pseudomonadota; class Alphaproteobacteria; order Rhodobacterales; family Rhodobacteraceae; genus JAJEFO01. The sequence continues at coordinate 165 of VXPN01000055.1, forward strand.
CGGAACCTGACGATCAAAGAGGTCGCGGAAAAGATCGGCACCGGCCGGCGCGCTGGCCGCCACGCCATTGAAGCGCAACGCGGCGATCTGATCGCGATCAGCGCGATCAGCGGCGACACCACCACGGTGAGGCTCTCCGTCGCCAAGGCCGGAAGCTGGCAGCACATCGACTTGCCCGAACCGGTCGGCATCACCGCCGGGACGCTGTCGCCTGTCCGGACTTGAACCGGTCATTGCCAAAGGTGCTCTTCAGAAGGCCAAGGGCGACGTCGAGAGCGGGCAACCGCATGAATCAGAATGGCTTGGGGCAAGATGGTCCCGGATGCCATTGCGTTCAAACGGCGGATCCGTCTCCGGGTCCGTCCCCGCCCAGAGAAGGATCGCGCGACAGGAACAGTTGGGGCACGACGACCTCCCAGGTGCGGGAACGCAGCTTCCGTCGGTACCTTTCGTCCTCTTCCTCGTCGTCCTGGCGCACGAAGATGCCCTGTACGCGCGCGTTGGCGACGGCCATGCCATGCGGCGGGGCCCATCTCTTCGACATGCGGCCGACCTGGCATCCATCGCGATCGAGTATCCTCCACTGGCTGTCCGCACGCGACACGATCAGCGGGTCCCCGGGCGAAAGCGCGGCGATGGCACGATGGCAGCCGCTCCCCGCCGGTCTCCTGCCCGCGAAGGACAGAAACACGTCCTTCATGCTGCACTCGGCAACCCGGACGTCCAGCTGCGGGTCGGAAATGTCGGGAGACGGAATCTCGCGCTCCAGCACTGACGGCACTTGCCTGAGAGCCTGGACGAGCGACGCGGCGCGTTCCTCCCGCCTTGCCTGAAGCGGCGTGTCCCGGATGTCCGGCTGACCGGCATCATCGAGACGCACCAGCGCAAGGGTTTCGCAGGCCCGTGTCATCGACACGTAGTACAGGCGGCGCGCGGCATCGGGATCCTCCCCTTCGCTCGTTGGCTTCCATCGCCCGTCGAGGATGACCACGTGATCGAACTCCAGGCCCTTGGCGCGGTGCGCACTGGTCAGGAGCAGCCCTTGCTGCCTGCGCCGGATCTCCCTGCTCCATTCGCCCAGCCAGTTTCGCACGAAGGCGACGGGCAGCGTCTCGGCGTGGCCTTCGTCAAGGATGAGCTCGTCGAGCGCCTGCGCCAGCAGGTCCGCCCATGGATCCCCGCCGACATCGTCACGATGATGCCGGATCGCCCGTGTCTCGATCATTGTCGAACTTCCGGAGTCGAGAGTGCGGAGGAATCGCTGCGTCTCGCGGGCGCGCCAGAACGAGGAAAGCTCCTCCCGCGCGCTCTGCACGGGTACGCCGTGAGCCATGCAGGCGCTTCTTGCCGGATCGAGGTCGGCCCAGTTCCTTGCGATGATGGCGCATCGGTTCCACTGCCAGTCCGGGTCGAGCGCGGAGAGACGCCTGAGCTCGCCGAGAGCGGCCACGGCCTGCGAGAGCTGGCCGCCCCGGAGGTGCAGTATCTGGACCTTGCCTTGCGCAACCTTGTCGCGGGCGGTCCAGGCCCCTCCCGGTGGGTCCGCCTCCCGGCGAGCGTCGATCCGGAGCCTGTGGTCACGCTTGAGACGTTCCGCCGCACCCTCGATGCAACTGCCGGCCGCATCGACGATGAAGCGGGTCGAGCGGTAGTTCTCGACGAGATACTCTTCCCTCGCACTGTATTCCTGGGCGAAGCGGCGGATGAAGCGCACGGATGCGCCCTTCCACGCGTAGATGTTCTGGTCGTCGTCTCCCACCGCGAACAGGTTCAGCCGCCCGTCGTCTTCGGCACGGGTCTTTCCGGCGAGCGCGGCGATCAGCTCGTATTCGGGCTTGGCGATGTCCTGGTACTCGTCGACCAGGATCCAGTTCAGTCGCCCGAGCATTTGTTCCCGGGTGACGAAGGCGTTCGCTTCGTCGCTGCGCAACAGCCGGGCGGCGTCGCGAAGGATGGCGTCGAACGTCTCCTGGTCCGGGTTCGCCGCGGCGTCGCCGAAGGAGATCCCGAGTATCCGCATCGCGAGCGCATGGCAGGTCATCACGTTGACGTCGCTCGCGTCCTTCCCGATCAGGTCGTGAAGACGCCGACGCGCCTCCACGGCCGCGTGGCGATTGTAGGTGAGCGCCAGGATGCTTCCCGGACTCTCCCTGCGCACGCGGACGAGGTAGGCGATGCGATGCACCAGCACCCGCGTCTTGCCCGATCCCGGACCGGCAAGGACGAGCACGTTGGTGCGCTCGCGGTCGTCGGCGACGATTCGCTCCTGGGTCCGGTTGCCTAGCCGCCTGACGATCTCATCGAAATGTTCGGAAAGCGTTTCGCGTCCGAGCGTCGTCTCCTTGCCCTTGAACCATTTCTGGACGAACGCCTCGCTTGCGAGCTTGAAGTAGTCCGTCGCGAGGCTCGTCGCGAGATTGATGTCGTCCACGCCGAGTTTCGCGTACTCGCTGACCACGTGGATCTGCGCGGTCTGTTCCGCGTAGTGTTGCTGCAACGGCTTGAAGTCCGCGACCGTGAAGGTCCCTCCGCGCGTGACCTTCAAGGACATGGCCGGCCGGAACACCGTGAGGCCGCGGTTGAGCGTGACGATCTCCTGCTCGTGCATCCAGAGAAGGGCGCGGTCGACGAGCGGCTGGGTCGCCTGGTTCTTCAGCTCGGACCTCAGCACGAGGTCGTCCTTGATGGTCTTCTCGAGGGCTCCGTATGTCGTTTCGATCAGCAGGTCGACCCCTTGAACGCCATCGGGCACCTTGCCGACCAGATGGTCGAGAAGCAGGGCTGCGCCGTCCCGGCGAAGCCGCGCGATGCGATCGATGGAGTCCCAGTTCCGGCGCAGCCGAACTCCAATGGTCTCCATGTCGCGGGCGCGGATCTCGATGCTGCGTCTGGCATCGGGCTCGTCGCGGCCGTCAGCGGAGATGCTCCGAAGGAGCCGTACAAGCCGTTCGGGCAGCGGGCTCTCGATGTCCCTCTCGCGAAGGCGCTGTGCGAGGGGGCGAAGCGCCAGGCGCGTCCAGCTGCCGGTTTCCAGGTCGGGCGCCTCTTCGCGAAGCTCGGCGATGAGCGCCGCCTCCAGTTCGCGCGCCAGCCCGAGACGCCGCAATGACGCGTTCTCGACGCCGGCGTGAACATACACCGTGATGCGCATGTTGTTCGACGCGACCCCGATCTGCTCAAGCGCGCTGAACACCTTGCGAAGCTGCTGCATGGAGCAGCCGCACTCGTTCATCAGTTCGTCGGTTGACACGCCGACGTCCGGTTTGGCATGCATCAGGGCTTTCACGACGCGCAGCATCAGCGCCCGGACGTCACCGCGAATGTTTGTGGAGTCGCGTTGAAAATTGACCCACTTCGGGGGGTGATTCGCGTCCAAATT
>VXPN01000224.1 GCA_009839535.1 Boseongicola sp. SB0662_bin_57
CCGCCGATCGCCTCGGTCAGAAGCAGGTCGCCGGGCTTGATCTGGCCGCGCTCGACCCCGACCGACAACGCGAGCGGAATCGATGCCGCTGAAGTGTTTCCGTGTTCCTGCACCGTCAGCACGACCCTCTCCAGCCCGAGACCGAGCTTCTGTGCTGTTGACTTGATGATTCTCAGGTTCGCCTGGTGCGGCACGAGCCAGTCCACGTCAGCACCGGTGAGCTTGAGACTGTCCAGCGAGGCTTGGGCCGTCCGCGCCAGCTTTTCCACGGCATGCCGGAACACTTCACGGCCTTGCATGCGCAGATGCCCGATCTCCTGGGTCGACACGCCGCCGTCCACGTAGAGAATGTCGCGATAGCGCCCGTCGGAATGGAGATCCGTTGCAAGGATTCCGCGATCGGCGTTGGAACCCTCGCACTCGGCGACTTCAAGCAGGACCGCCCCGGCGCCGTCGCCGAACAGCACGCACGTCGTGCGGTCATGCCAGTCAAGAATGCTGCTGAAGGTTTCAGCGCCGATCACGAGTATGCGGCGAGCCTGGCCCGAGACGATCAGCGCATTGGCTTGGGACAGCCCGAAGACGAATCCCGCACAGACGGCCTGGACGTCGAAGGCGAATCCTCGCGTCATGCCGAGTTTCCCCTGAACTATCGTTGCCGCCGACGGGAATGTCAGGTCCGGTGTCGACGTGGCAACGATCACGGCGTCGATGTCGTTTGCGGCGCGGCCGGCCGCGGCCAAGGCTGCCAACGCGGCCTTGGTCGCAAGTTCGGAGACAGCTTCGCCGTCGGCAGCAAAGTGGCGGGATTCGATTCCCGTTCGCGCCCTGATCCATTCATCTGAAGTGTCGAGCTTGTTCTCGAACCAGGAATTCGGAATCACCCGTTCGGGCAGATAGTGCCCGACTCCTTGCACCACCGCGCGTGTCGTCATCGTTCCCGTTCTTTGCAAGCCGCTTCGGCGGTTCCCTCGCTCTCATCCTGCCCGCCGGGGTTGAAGGATGCAACCCGCGCCGCGAGGCGTTCGTTGAACCGGCTTTCTGCCAGGCGACATGCAAGCCCGATGGCGGACGCGACGCCGACTGCGTCGGCTGACCCGTGACTCTTGACGACCGTGCCGTTGAGACCGAGGAACACGCCGCCGTTTACCCGTCTGGGATCGATCCGCTTCGAAAGGCGACGAAGCGACGTCACCGCCAGCAGCGCTGCAACCCTTGAGAGCGGAGTGGCGCGAAAGGCCTCGCGCAGGAACTCGCGGATGAGCAACGCGGTCCCTTCCCCGGTCTTCAGCGCGATATTGCCGGTAAACCCGTCCGTCACGATCACGTCCACGCGCCCGGAGGGAATGTCGCCGCCCTCGACAAAGCCGACAAATTCGAAATTCGCATCAACGGCGGCCGACGTGATCAGGTCGTGGGCCTCGCGAATCTCGATGTGGCCCTTGTTCTCTTCTGTGCCGACGTTCATGAGGCCGATGCGGGGCCGGGACAGTTCCAGGCCGTTTCGGGCGTAGGAGGCGCCCATGAGCGCGTATTGAAGGAGATTCCTGGCGTCAGCCCGTATGTCGGCGCCGACGTCAAGCAAGACGTTGAATCCGCCTGGACTCCGTGACGGCCAGAGGCAGGCTATTGCAGGCCGGTCGACGCCGGGAAGCTTTTTCAGCCTGATCGTGGACATCGCCATCAGGGCGCCGGTGTTTCCACAGGACACCACGGCATCGGCCTCGCCGCCCCTGACGGCCTCGATCGCCGCCCACATGGAAGTTCCCTTGCCGTTGCGCAACACGTGGCTCGGCTTGTCCTCCATGCTGACGACCTCTTCCACGTGACGAATTCCGCAGCAGTCCATCAGCTTTCGCTTCTGGCCCAGCCTGTTCCGTCGGCGAACCAGCCTTCTCAGCTCGGGCTCGGGGCCAAAGAGCAGGAATTCAAAATTGGGGTTCTTTCGCGCGGCCTTGGCGATGCCGGCAACGACGGCGACCGGTCCCCGGTCGCCTCCCATGGCGTCAACGGAAATCGTTATGCGCTTGTTCGCGCCGCTGGACTGGTCGGGAGCGTTCGTCATCCCAAGGGTGATGGAGGTCGGGTTCAGGCTGCGTCCTCGTCCAAGTCGAATTCCTCGATCTGGGCAACGACTTCGCGATCATCGTAGTGACCACAGGCGGCGCAGACATGGTGCGGCCGTTTCAATTCGCCGCAGCTGGGACATTCGCCGGGATTCGAGGCGATCAGCGCGTCATGGGCGCGGCGCATGTTGCGGCGAGATGGAGTAATCTTGTTCTGCGGGACGGCCATTTCCTAGATCCTCGGTTCAGTATGGAAGTGCCAGACCCCGTTCGGGGTCCAAGCGGTTTTACGCGCCGGCACGCTCCTTGTCCAATCCATTGTCCTTCGTGCGGAGGCGGGAACATAGCGCGATTTCGTCCAAGGGCAAGGACGAATTCGCCGCCGGTTCTAGCCGTCGTCAGGCGTCCGTTCCTGCAGTGACTTCAGGGCCGCGAACGGGCGGGCCTCCTCATCTGTCATCGGGGACTTTCCGGGTGCGGAAACCGAGACGCTGACAGGATCGACGCCCTTGGCCCTCGGCCACGGCGGAAGGGCCAGCGCGAGGGCTTCGGCCAGGACGTCCTCCAGATTCAGGGCGGTCGGCAACGGGTCGGCGTTTTCGTCAGCAGGCATCTCGACCTCGTCACCCTCCGGCACTGGCAGGTCATGCACGTAGAGCCGGGTCACCTGTTCGTCGATGCGGATGGTCACCGGGTTGCCCGTGGCAACGCAATCCTGCTGGACCGTTGCGCCCAGCCTGGCGTCGAGCTTCAGGTCCTGGGCGCCGTCCGGCGAGAGATGGCCCTCGAGCTTCAGCTTTCGCAAGCCCCTGATGCCGAGTGCCTGCACGAGGCCGGCCCGTGCGTCCGCATCCGGCTCGAGCGAGAACGAAATCCTCTCTCTGACGGACTGGCACCTGATGATGTGACTGCCTGCACCGGTTGCCACGAGCAAATCCTTGAACCTGCGATCTTCTGTGGATATGCCGACTAGGCGGAGGTCGCGGATTTAGCAAGGGGTGGGCGCAATGAAGGTTTCGCGTGGGACGGTCTTGGGGGCAGGGGCCCTGCTTCTCGCCCTTGTGCTTGTGCCTGCCTGTTCAAGCCTGGAAGACAGCCATGGCTATGTTCCGGAAGCCGGACTCGTCGCGGAAGTCCAGGTCGGAATCGACACGAAGGTGACAGTCGCCCGCATCCTTGGCCGCCCTGGCGTGGAAGGGATCATTGACGACAGTGGCTGGTATTACGTCAGATCAGACTACGAACGCCGCCTCTGGTACGCGCCTGTCGAATTGAACCGCGAGGTCCTGGCGGTCTCGTTTGCCGACGACGGTGTTGTCGAGAATGTCGAACGCTTCGGGCTGGAGGATGGCCGCGTCGTTGCCTTGGAGCGCAGAGTCACGGATTCAAACACGCAGGGCATCAGCTTCTTGCGTCAGCTCTTCTCGAATTTCGGCAATTTCGATGCGAGCGCGCTCTTCGACGAGAACTAGGA